>JAEYNG010000066.1 GCA_023412695.1 Planctomycetota bacterium
ATATCGAGGAAGCCGAACACCGGGCTCGGGCCGTACGCGAAGGGGTGGGGGGGCGAGGTGATCGAGTCCGGCGGGTTGATGAGCCCGGCGAACTTCACGTCGAGCCGGAAGAGGTGCGAGCCCCGGCCTTCTCGCGTCGAACCGTTGTACGGGTCGGTCGCGGCGGTCGGGGATTCCCATCCCATGATCCGCACCTCGAGCAGGTCGGGCACCACGCCGAGGGGGTTCATCGTGCAGTTTGCGTCGGGGTCTGTGCGCCTGATCACCGCGTCGCCCGTGGGATCATGAAACACGCTGACCGAGTCACCGGCGAGCGTCATCGACGCGGGCAGAATGGCCGCAAGCGCGGAGATCGACAGGCGACGCTTCATCGCTGCGCTACCTCTCGCACGAAGTCGGCAAGGCCGAACTGCTCGACGCGGTAGCGCATGCCCGCGCGGGTCAGGCCGATCAGCCGCGCGGCCTGAGAGACGTTTCCGTGGGCCTTGCGGAGGGCCTCCATCACGAGCTCGCGCTCGACGTCCTCGGCCTTGGGCAGGTCTCCCTTGGAGATGGTTGCCAACGACGGGATGACACAAGCGGCAAGTTCGTTGGCCTGGCCGGCGCGGTCGAGCCCCAAGTCGGCCGCGCGCACTTCGTCATGGTCGCAGAGCATCGCGACCCGCTGCATCATGTTGACCAGTTCGCGGACGTTTCCGGGCCACGGGTGCGCCAGGATCGTTTCGCGCGCGTCTTCGGCGAGGCGAAGCCCGGCGCGCCCGCACCGTTGGGCGAAGTTCGCGAGCGCGGCCTCGGCGATAAGCACCGCGTCCTCGCCGCGTTCCCGCAGCGGCGGGATGTTGATAGTCAGGGCGTTCAATCGGTACAGCAAATCCCGCCGGAACTTCCCTTCCGCGGCCCGCTGGGCCAGATCGAGATTCGACGCCGCGATCACGCGGGCGCGGACGGACTTGTCCCGTGAGCCGCCGACGCGCCGATACCTGCCCTGCTCAACGACGACCAGCAGCTTGGACTGCAGCTCCAGCGGCATCTCGCTGATCTCGTCGAGGAAGATCGTGCCGCCGTCGGCCATCTCGAACAGGCCCGGCCGCGCCTCACGTGCGTCGGTGAACGCGCCCTTCTCGTGCCCGAAAAGCTCGGCCTCGACGAGTGTCGCCGGCAGTGCCGAGCAGTTGACGTGCACGAACGGCGGGTTGTCGCGCAGGTCCGCGGAACCGTTGCGTCGCGCGCGCTCGGCCGCGACTGCGCGATCGTGGATGTATCGCGCCAGAACACCCTTGCCGACGCCGGTCTCGCCGAGCAGGAGAATCGTCTGTAGTGCGCCGCCCGGATCCTTCGACTCGCCCGCGTGCGGCGCGAGCGGCGCGGCCGCGAGCCGCTCGGCGAGCCGGATCGTCTCCTGCCAGCGCGGGCTTGCGCCGACCACCGTTCCGGCCTCGCGCCGATTCTGCTCGAGCCGTTCATACAGCCGCAGCCGCCTCGCCGTCCGGCGCTGCTGCAGCCACTTGTTAGCCTGCAGCGGCAGCTCTTCCATCTTCAACGGCTTCTGCAGGAAGTCGTCCGCGCCGTGCTTCATCGCGTTCACGGCCGTGTCGATCGTCCCGTACGCCGTGACAACCACCGCGATCCCGTCAAAGCCGTCGGCGCGCACGCGCCGGATGAACTCGACGCCGTTGCCGTCGGGCAGGTTGACGTCCGACACGATCAGGTCGAACTCCTGGTCCGACGCGGCCTTGGACGCCTCGGCGATTGATCCGCACTCGACCACCTCGTGCCCGGCCGAAACTCCGTCGGCCCCCCGCCGCAGCATCCGGGCCATGGACACCCGGATCGCCAGTTCATCTTCGATCAGCAAAACTCTCGCCACAACCACCCTTTCATCGGAACAGTCGTGGTTCCATTCAGCCACCTGTGGCGGCTGATTGCAGCCACCGTATTAGACCGCTCCATCGCTTCCTCGCGGCAGAACGAGGCTGAAACAAGCCCCATCTGCCTCGATCCCCGGCAATCCTGCAGGCTTCAGGACAAGAGTCCCGCCGTGGGAGAGAAGGATCTGCCGGGCTATTGCAAGGCCGATGCCAGTCCCTTGGGCCTTGGTGGTGAAGTGGGCCTCGAAAATGCGTTCGCGGAGCGGCTCGGGCACCCCCGGCCCATTGTCACAGACCAAGATTTCAACTTGATCGTCCTTTGTCGTGGATAGGTGCACGGTGACCGTTTGGCCCGGGGGGGACGCGTCGATGGCATTGGCGACGATCGCTGCAAGCGCGTGCTCCATGTGCCGCGGATCGAACACCGCGTGCCCGATCGGCCCGTGCTCCCGTACGTCGAGCCGAACGTTCTTCGCCCGTGCGCCTGCCTCGTGGGCGTGCACGACCCCACGTACCCAGGGCTCGACTTCCACCCGCACGGGTTGCAGGTCGAGCGGCTTGGTGGTCTCCAGCAGCTGGGTGAGCCAGCGCTCGAACGTATCCACCGTGGACAGGATGAGCGTGAGGTTCTCGCGCTGCTCCGAGTCCGCGGGGGCATCCAGCCGAGACACTTCGGCCAGGCCGCGGATCCCTGCGAGCGGGTTGCGGACGTTGTGGACGATCCGTCGCACCATCTGTCCGATGGCGGCCAGCCGCTCGCGCTCGATCGCCTCCCGCTGGTACTGGTCCACCATCGTCGCCATGTGGTTGACCTCGGCCATCAGCTGGCCGATCTCGTCGTCGGTCTGGACGGTGACGCGGTGCGCAAAGTCGCCCGCCGCGATCCGCGCCGCCGCTCTGCGCAGCTCCCCGACTGGTGACTGCACCCATCGGCGCAGGAGCACAACGGCCAGGATGCTCGTCAATGTGGCGGCGAGGATCACCGCGGCGAGCCACCACGCCGTCGTGCGCGTCAGGCGGTCGGAGAACCGGACCGTCTCGTTGGCATCGTCGAGCAGGCGCAGCTCGGTCCGCTCGATGAGCTCGTGCAGCTCGAAAGCCGCGTGCCGGGAAACATCGCGCCGGGAGTCATCGCTGCCCTGTGTCCACGCCTCCGCGCTCAAGCTGAACTCGCGCAGCCGCTGCCGGATGTTGCTCCAGGTGGGTACGCCGATTCGAGAGAGGTACCACTCGTTCCCCTGCAACCGTTCGACGTGCTCGATCGCCTTGCGCGTCGCCTCGATCACCGCGGCGCCGTCCCCTCCTTGTGCCCGGGGGAGCTCGGTGCTGTTCCCGAGTTCGCGGACTCCACCCACGGCGCGTTCGCCGCCGCCCATGATCGCCGCGGCCCGCTCGATTGCGCGCTTCGTGCGTCCGAGTTCCGCCAGGGCCACCGACATCTGCTCGAACGGCGTCGCGACCTCGCGATGAACGAGCCGGAGGCTGTAAGCGGACGCCGCGATGCTCCCGACAACGCCGAGCAGGAGGGTGCCGATCAGCAGCAGGAACTTGATTTGCAGCGACATGACGATCCTGGCCGCGGCCGGCCGTTTCGAGGCCCTGCATCATGCGTTCAGAGACCGGGCACAAAGTCCCATCGCCAGGACCGCTGCTCGAGCGGCCTGGGCGACGCGGCGACATGGCCATCGATGAACCCGACGTTGATTGCGCCGTGATGCCTGGCGCCGGGGTGCCAGAACTGATCACCGGCAAAGAGCGCAGGACTGTCGAGCGCCGGGGCGGAGTAGAACGGGCTCGCGTCCAGCTCGGCGGCTCGTTGGCCATCCACATCCCAGAGCAGCGGGACGGACGACCCTGCGCAGACGAGAACGGCGCCGGACAGGCGGATTGATCGGACCGCCGGTGAGGGCTGGACGATCTCACGCCAACGGAGTCGGGCGTTCAGGCCGAAGGAGACGTTCTCAGCCGGACCAACACCACCGCCGTCGCACGGCGAGTTGGAACGCATCGTCAGCTGGCCGCGCACCTCCGCGCACCGCATCGGGTTGTTGCCGCGAACATCCGGTAGGACATGCGGATCGTTCGGCCACGACCAGAACTCATTCACGCCGTAGAGGCTGTCTTGGAACGAAGACAGCGTGAAGGACGTGGTCGTTGAGTCGCTGCCGCGCGGCCCGTGCAGCACATCGTCCGCGAACACCGTGAAGTCGTACGTCGCCGTCCGGAGGCTCATCTGGCAGTTGAAGCTGCGGGCGGAGGAGATCGTCCCGCGGAGCATCGGAACGATGATCGCGATCAGCAGCGCAAGGATGCCCAGGACGACCAGGATTTCCACAAGCGTGAATGCCCGCGGCAGCATGACGCAGCGCCTTCCAGCAGCCATGTTGTCCGGGCGCAACGACATCCCTGGATCCTGGTCGAGCTTGGTGATGAAGAGAATATCACCGCCCTCGCACCGGGACGGGATATTCCAGTTTTTGTAGCCGTCAAGGCGGCAGCAGAGCTGGCTGTATATGGCCGCCTGCTTCAGGTCACCCAGTAGAACTTCCAGTTGCCGCGTTCCATGACGACCCAGAGCTTGGTGAACCGAAGGTCCTCTGCAGCCGCGCCCGTCAGGTGCAGCACCCACACGCCGCCGCCGGGCTGCCTCAGGATGACCGTCGGGGACCGTTCCGCCATCGGCATTCGCGCAAAGAGCATCGCGATGTCGCGCCGGTGGTCCTGCAGGAACTTGATGATCGCCTCGCGCGATTCGCCGCGGCTTTCGAACTCCTCGAACGTCCGCTTGCTGATGAGCTGCTGAAGGATGATGTCGGCGTTCTCGGCGTCGAGCTCGCGCTCGAGATGGGATATCAGCGCCCGGACCGACTTGCATACGAGCGTGCGCGAGCCGTCGGGGTGCTCGATGACCGTGCCACCGTCGGGCGTGTAGGTCGGGTCGGGCGTAATCTGGCGGCTCCGGTCCACCGGGGCCGTGTTGAACTCCGCTCCCGAGAGGCCTGTGAAGAACGGCTTGTAGTGGGTGATCTTCTCTTCGCTCGCACACCCGGCGATGAGCGGCAGTGCGCAAGCGGCAGCGCAGACGAAGAAGCCATTGATGAATGCGCGATCTCTGGACATTACACGGCGCCCTGTGGCTGCGTGCCCTCGACCGGGACGACGGTCGGCTCGTCCGAGCCGCGACGCCACCGGTCGTGTACGCGGAACTGTTCGCTCGGAGTGGGGT
>JAEYNG010000430.1 GCA_023412695.1 Planctomycetota bacterium
TCGTAGTCCATTGCGAACCAGTCACTTAGGAAGCAGAAAATGTCATCGATCCCGACATTCGTGTCGCCGCACCAGTCGGCATCCGCGCAGTTCCCGCTGCCGGTGCAGCCCGGGTCGTCGATCGGCGCACAGTCGCCGACACAGAACGCCGCCTCGTAGATGGCAAGGTCGGCCGAGGTGTAGAAGCCATCGTTGTTCAGGTCGGTTGTCGGATCCTCCCCGACAAGCGCATTGCCGAACGCCACCGCGTCCTCCGCCTCTACAACCCCGTTCCCGTCCCAGTCCGCGATGCACGCGATGTTGTGGTACGTGAACGAACTGCCGCTCCCGGACAACGTGTAGAGCGCGTAGAACACCGTGTCCATCGCCGCGGTCGTTTCCCACACCGGGAACTCTGGCGTGCCGGTATTCACAATCAGTCCGGGCACAAACCAGTCGAAGTGGTTCACGCCGTAATCACGGGCCTGCGACGCGACGTCGCCCCATTCAAAGTCGCTCAGCCACCCATCCTGGCTCGTAAACGGCAGGTTGGGATACGTCGCCCACATCGAGACCAGTTCATCGTTCCCGTCCTTGAAGTCCGGTCCAAGCGTCAATGTGTAAGGGTTCTCCGGCAGGGCATAGGTCTGCGCCCGCGCCTGCTCCGCCGCCCACTTCTTCCCCGTCGCTGCGAACCCGGCCGCGGTGACGGGCTCGCCGTACCGCTCACAGAACGTCTCGATCAGTGGCCACTTCACAACGCCGCTGCTCGTGAAGTACTCAGTGTATTGCGGCGTGGCGGGATAATAGATGATGAAAGGATCGCTTGCATTTGTGAGTTCAACGAGACTGTCGGGGGTGGCAAGCGTTAAAATGTCGTCATCATAGTCGATCACCTTACGGTACACTCCGGCGTTTGGACCATCTACGAACTCGATAAATACTTCATATCCTTCAACAAGAAAGCCAGTTGGATCAAACGGAGGACCGGACGTCTCGCCTTGTGGCAATGAGAATGACTGCACCGGCACCTTGTTCAGCGCATTCAACGTGGCGCCCGACCCCGCCTCGCCCGTCGTGCTCACGCCCGAATGCTGCCACAGCGGCACAACCCGGCCATCTCCAAGTGGCTCCCACGGAATCCGTGAGCCCGGAATGCAGCCGTACGCATCCCAGTTTACGCTCTCCTTCCACTGCCCCGGCACGCCGTGATAGCCCGACTCGCCCGGTCCCCCCGGAACCTCGCGAACATCCTCCTCGGGGTCATACGTTACGCCGTACCCCTTGCCAATAAGGTACTGCGTCAGGATCGCCCGCGGCCAGATCGCTCGGAAATGGGTCCACGTCGCCTCCTCGCGGTGGTGGTTGTACGCGGTGATGAATGTCGACGCGAGATACGAGTGCAGGTCTTCGTTGTACGGCGCGTAATGCGGCCCAACTACTCCAGGTGAAAATACCAACGGATCGCCCGTTGACAGCGGGTCCTCATTCCGATCCTTCGCATACAGCGCGTGCCATTCCTTGAGCGAGAGCGTGCCGTCCACTGTGTCGCCCTCATAGTTCAGATGCTCCGCATCCGCCTTCGGGTGATTGACATACGCCAGGTAATTGTCGTAATCGACGGTGACCGCCCCGATGTCCTCGGTCGGGATGATCACCGCAACCGGCTCGATGATGGTGTCGTCGGGCCAGTTCTCCGCATCCCCCAGATACGCGCAGAAGTACTCCGTCCACGTGCTCAGCTCCGCTGCTCCGTTCTTGAAAAAGTAGCACGGCCACAGGTTCGGATTGCCGTAAGCGTCGTGCCGCCAGATCTGGAAGGTGGACACGTCCTCCGTCAACGTACCCGTGAACGATGAGTGCAGCGCGAACTCTTGCGTCGTCTGGTTGTACCCGACGATGTCCACCGGGTCGTAGCCATCGATCTTGATCTTCGCCGGCCACGCGTTCATGTTCGAGTCTTCGAGGTAGTACTCCTCGCTGAACTGGCTGAAGAACGCGCACCAGTCGATCCAACTCCCGGTATCGCACTTCACCTTGAAGCTGTATGTACCCGTCACATCACCGACCGTTCCGTTGTGAGAGGGGATATACCGCCGCGCATCAAGCTTCCCTTCGATCACGTCCCCTGGATGATTGGAGAAGAGCGGGATCGAGCCCTGCATGAAGTTCTCGCCGTCGTACGTCTGCGGCGACCAATCGAATCCTTGGCCATACCGATCGATCCGCAGCGCCCAATAGAAGTTCTTCGGCGGATCATCCTCTCGCCCATCCCAGGCCGTTTTCGCAAGGCCGACGAGTTCAATGACCCTCGCGGCCGCGGCCTCAGCCGATTCCTGCGGCGTCGTGCGCCAGTACTTTTCGAGATCGATCGAGATGTGCGGCGCGATGATCTGCCCGTACGCCTCGTGCATGTACCACATGAGGTGGTCTGCCGCGTACACCGCCGCCGGATCGCCCGCGTGCCACAATGTATGAACGACGCCCTGCCTTGTCAGCCGCCGGGCCGCGGTCTGGCTCATTCCCACGCCCGGAACATAATGATCTGCGCACGGGTGCGATGTGCAAGTGGTCTCAACGCCCAGGAAGATGCCGTTCTCACGGCCGCATTCCCAGGGCGAGTCGACGAGAATACAAGTCTTATCCGGCAGGCAGCACGCCCCTCCATATTGCGCATGAGCATGTGCGGCCAAGAGCCCAAACGCGGCCACCGCGGCCGAGGCCACAGCCGCAAGCCTTCTCTGGCGTCGTTGCATCGAAACCTCCTGAATATGAGAGCACACGAGTTGCCGCAGGGTGGGGTGGAAGCGCAACTGGCCGTGGCGCGGGCACAAATGCGGCGAGCGCACCTTAGTGAGAACGGCTTACATGTGCAAACCAATGCGACTTATCCACATTATACATGAAGCAATCTTCATGTATGGCGGTTTCGTCGTGATACAACCGAGAACTCGCGACTTGGGAATCTTCGTGCCGTTCTCGGACGCAGCATAATTGCCCGAGGCCCGTCCACGTGGTACATTGCAAGCGCTCGTTTCCATTCCTGCTCGAAAGGCCCGTGCATGTTCCGAACATCGAGGTCCAGCGTCGCTGCGGTCGTCCTGTTTGCCGCCTCCCCAGCCTTGGCGGGCGAGCTGGTGTTTAACGGAGGGTTTCAATCCGGATTTTCAGGCTGGTCGGTGCCGCCGAACGTGCCCAACCAATCGCACTTTGTCGTGTCGAGCCAGCAAGGCGGAGGACCCAATAGCAGCCACTACGCGGTGATGTCCTCAACCAACCAGCAGTTCATCTCCCAGGTTCTTCCGACTCAGGCCGGACAAAACTACGAGCTCAGCTTCTGGCTAAGGTGGACGAGTCCGCTATCGAGCGCTGAGCAAGTGACCGTTCGGTGGGAGGGGCAGCCTGTACTTCATATTCCTGCCACCTTTCAACCCGTTCCATGGACCCGATACTCCGTTCCGCTCCATGCCAACATCACCGGCTCGTTCCTTGAGTTCGGCCAAGCCGTCTTCCCCGGTGAGTTCCACATCGATGACATCTCCGTCGTCCCCATCCCCACCCCCTCCGCCGCGCCGCTCCTCCTGCTCGGCTCCGCCGTCGCCCTCCGCCGCCGCCGCCGCTGACACGGCCACCCATCCGTGTCAATCCGTGTCATCTGTGGCTTGCCTTTGTCCTCCATCTGGGCTTACCTGGGCCGATCTGTGGCTGCCTTTGCCTTCCCCCTCGCCACCTCGACACCTCCGCTTTCCGTGGTACATTGACCTTCTCTCTCTCGCCCTCGCGGAGGCCACCGATGGTCCGATCGCTCGCCCGAACCAGCGTTGCCGCAGTCGGTCTGTTGGCGGCCAGTTCACCAGCCTTCGCGGGCGAGCTGGTCGTCAACGGCGGCTTCGAGACCGGCAACTTCGCCGGGTGGTTCGTACCGCCAAACATGCCTCCAGGACCGAACGGTGCGCTCTTTCGCGTTGCTGGGGGAGGTGGGCATTCGGGAAATCACTTTGCTGGCATTGCATCCACTCAGCTCCGGTTCATATCTCAAATTCTGCCTACTCAGGCCTCGCAGGACTACGAACTAAGTTTTTGGCTAAGAAGGCCTGACGTTGTACCCGGGTTATTTATCGTGCGCTGGGAGGGGGCCGACGTATTCAACCAGGGCATATTTCATCAAGACACGAACTGGCACCACTACACGTTCCCGCTGCACGCCAACATCACCGGCTCGTTCCTCGAGTTCGGCCAGATGACCTTCCCCTTGGAATGGCACATCGACGACATCTCCGTCACCCCCGTCCCCGCTCCCTCCGCCGCGCCGCTCCTCCTGCTCGGCTCCGTCGTCGCCCTCCGCCGCCGCCGCCGCTGACTCCCCGTGCCACCGTCTATGAAGACCTGCTGAAAGTCAAGTCGTGATGGGACTGCCCATTCGTCTATTCGAGCAGGGCCGTTGGCCCGAAGCCCAGAGGGGTTGCATCCGAGG
>JAEYNG010000274.1 GCA_023412695.1 Planctomycetota bacterium
AGGTGGTGTACGTGCGGCAGTTCGTCGAGCGTGCGAAGGTCTCGGACCTTGTGAAGTTCGCGACGGATGACACGGGCCGCGCCGTGCCCGTTCGTCATGTTGTTCCGGGTCGGCCGATTGGGCCGGAGTGAGTTTCGCGACGGAAGCGCGCCGGCGGCGCATCCTGATGGATCGCGGCCTTCGCGAGTGCGGGGCCGAACAAAGGAGATCATCATGAACGCTCAGCGACTGCATACCGCCGCGTTGGCCGCCCCCGCGATCCTGGCTTTCTTCGCAGGCGCAGCGGCGGCGTGCCCGCCGGAGAATCAGAGCGGCGAGAAGCAGCCGCTGCGCGTGATCGAGCTTGGAAGGGCCGGCGACCGGCAGACGGTGTACCTGGCCGAGCGTCTTGCCGCCGCGGCCGCGCAGCAGCCGATGATGTCGGTCTTCGCGACGGAGGTCGCGGGCGTTGATGACGACGAGCAGACGTTTGTGGTGCAGGGCCAGCCGGGCGTGCGTGTGCAGCTCGGCCGTCCGACGCAGACGGCGCTGACGGAGCAGAACCTGTTCGTCCAGGCGCAGCAGGAGGAGGCGCGTGCCCGCGGCGTGCAGCGCGAGGCGCTGCGGCTCCGCGGCTCGCACATGGCCGCGCCGACGCCGCCCGCCCCCCCGGCCCCCCCGGCCCCCCCGGCTCACCCTGTGCCTCCGGCGATGGGCTTCGGCGGCGGACGCGGTGCGCAGGCCCAGAGCCAGGTGATCATCATCGGTCCCGATGGCACGGTGCAGCAGTTCACGCTCGACGAGGCGCCGGCGCGCATCAAGGCCGAGGCGGAACGCCGCGCGTCGCAGCAGCGGTTCATGCGGGCGGAGGGCTTCGGCGGATCGGCGGACAATCGCCCGCAGCAGATGGCGGAGCTGGAGCGTGCCGTTGCGGCGCGTCGCCCCGCGGGTGTGTGGGTGGGCATCGAGATGGCCGAGCCCGACGCCGCGATCGCGAAGTACTTCGAGTTCGAGGCGGGGCAAGCCACCCAGATCGCCAAGGTGTTTGAGAACTCACCCGCGGCAAAGGCGGGCCTGCAGGCGCAGGACATCATCGTTGGTTTGAATGGCGAGCGGGCCGCGGGCCCGCAGGCGCTGGGCGAGGCGGTCGCGGCGTCGAAGCCGGGGGACACGCTGCGTGTGACGGTGCTGCGCAAGGGCCAGGAGCGCGAGCTTGTGCTGCGGCCCGAGGCGCGTGAGCAGGTGGCGGCGGAGAACAGGCAGGAGCGGGCCGTCGGAAGGGGCGAGGCCGCGCAGCCGGCGCGGGCGGACCTCGAGCGGCGGATGGAGCGCATCGAGCGCATGCTCAAGCGGCTGATTGAAGAGAAGTCTCAAGATTGACGGGTTTGTTCGACTCTGGTGGAAAGGGTTGCGACGCCGGGCCGCGTCGCAAGGAAGAAGGAGTACCGCATCATGACCATGCACTTTGACACCAACACCCGTGCCGCCGGCACACGCCGGCTGCTTGTCGGTCTCGCGGCGGTCGCGGGGCTTGTGTGCGGCATTGGGGCCGCGGGCGCGCAGTCTCGCGCGACGCCGACGACCCCGCCCGCGCCGCCTTCTGCGCCGCTTCCGCCCGCGCCGTCGCCGCTGGCGCAGCGCGTGTTCGACCTGAACGGCGGGAGTGCGACGTACACGCTCAAGAGCAACGAGGACGGACGCGAGATCGAGCTGCGGCTTGAAAACAACAAGGTCGTCACGGCGAAGCTCAACGGCGAGGACGTTCCGGCCGATCGCATCGAGCGCGACGGCGACGTGATCAAGTTCAAGGACGAGGACGGCAAGGTCGTCTTCGAGCACACGATCACCACGGCCTCGCCGGCGAGGGTGACGCTGTGGACCGGGCGCGGACAGAACGGGGCGATCTCGATCGCGCCGAGCGTCGGCGGCGGCCGTCGCAACGCGTTCATGGGCACGATTCCGGGGCCGGATGACAGCATCGCTGTCGCCGAACCGCCCAAGGTGATGCTCGGGGTGACGATGATGGAGCCGGACCCGTCGCTCCGCGGGCACTTCGGGCTCGAGCCGGGTTCCGCGACGCTGGTCGGCGCGGTGTACGGCGGGCTGCCGGCTGATGCCGCGGGGCTGGAGCCGTACGACATCATCATTGCGCTCGACGGCAAGAAGCCGGCATCGACCGAGTCCATCCGCGCCGCGCTCCGCGAGAAGAACGCGGGGGACGAGGTGAAGTTCACCGTCATCCAGCGTGGCAAGGAGCGCGAGGTGACGGTCAAGCTCGAGAAGTATGACCGGGAGCGTTTCGACGAGACGAAGGTCCGCGCCATGTCGACGGTCATGGAGAAGGAGCAGACCCACTGGTACATGCCGGCCATGGCGACGCAGGGAATTGGGGGCGTCGCCCCCGACCCCAACGGCCGGGCCACCATGTTCGTTCAGCCCCGCGTCGATGCCGAGCGCTATATGCGTGAGGTGCAGGCGCGGATGGAGGCCGAGCTCGAGCGTGCCGAGGCCGAGCGCAGGAAGGCCATGGAGCGGCTTGGTGACA
>JAEYNG010000090.1 GCA_023412695.1 Planctomycetota bacterium
CCGGAGCCGACGCTGCATCACATCCGGGTCCGCCGCACCGCCACGGGTCTTGATCTCCACCACGCCGCCGCCGTTGGCTTCGAGCCATCTCGTTACCCGTCGCTCGTTCCATGCGTCACGATGCACGACTTCGAACCACGCGCACCATGGGCTCTCGACAACTTCATCGGCCGTGAGCAGCCCGAGCCCCGGCCACAGCTCGCGGCCGCGGATATCGCTTGCCACCACGCCGAGCAGTCCTGCGCGTTCAATCGCGTCATCGGTTTCGACCAGGTATCGTCCGAGTTCGCCCGCCTCCGGCCGCGACGGCTCACCGGCGATGCTCTCGACCTGGCCTGCGCTCACACTCGTCGCCCGCGCCGTTTGCTCACCCGCAAGCGCGCCGAGCCACGCGACCGCCTGCGCCATCCGCCCGTTCTCGCTGATGTACTCGACCTCCAGCGGCGCGACCGCGCTAAGTGCACGGCGCAACTCGCCCGCATCAACACCCGGCCCCAGCTTGATCGCGCCGCCGAACCGTTTGTCCGCGGCAGCACGCCGCGCACGCTCCAACACGCCGCGCCAAATCTCCGGCCCGGGGGACAGGTCCTCCAGCCTGAACCGACGCGCGCCGGCGTGGTCCCGCCGCGCAGGGTCCAGATGAAACCATCGCGCGCTCCACGCTCCCTCATCCTCCACCCGTGCACACCGCGCCTCGCACCCCGCGTTCTGCCCGCACATCCATGCCCGGACCGGGTCCGCGTCGATGCCGACAACGCGCACGCCCGCCCGCGTCATCGCCATCGCATCGCCGCCGATCCCGCAGCACAGGTCGGCCACGACTTCATCGCCCGACACGAAACGGTGAAGCCTTGCCGCCTTGTGAGCACCTACCGCCGCGGATGTCGCCATCTCCATCCCCGGCCGGTCCGAAACCATCGCCATTGCCGTCGGCCCGAACTTCGCCTCCCCCCTCCGCCGCGCCTCCGCGAGCTCCATCGCCGCAGCGACCAGCTCCGCCGGAAATCGCGTCCGCAACGCGGCGAGGTCGGCCACCATCGCCCCGCCCGCGGAGACTGTGGCGGCGGCTTCACGCAGCGGCTCCATCTCCGGTGCCATCAAGGCCTGCCATGTCGCAAGCGAACCGGCCATGAACCGAGCATAACCCGCTCGACGAGCGGTCACTGAACTTGACCAACCCCGGTCAACTCTGCCGATAACACCCCTATGGACATTCGTCCAGAGGCTGTCGATACGCGCCGATGCCCCCGCCGGGGGGCCGCGGTCATCGCCGCCGCGCTGGCGACGCTCCTTGCCGCCTCTGGAGCGGCCGCCCAACCCGACCCCGACGGCGTCAACCGGCCGGAGGGCGCGCGGCGGATCACCCGCCTCTTCAGCTTCGAGGAACCCCAGAACCCCCACCCCGTGCCCGATGGCTGGGAACGCGCCATCGATAACCCCCGCGGCAACTTCCGCCGTCCCGGCTTCCCCGCCCACAACGAGCCGGCCTTCGACTTCACCGTCGGCGCGCCCGGCGCGGCGGGCACGACCTCAATCCTCCTCAGCACCCGCGGCGGCAGCACCGCACTCCGCCTCCAGCCCGGCGAGGTCGGTGTGTTTGTCGATGCCGATTACGCCGTCACCGCGTCGGTGCGTACCGACGGCCTGCGCCACGCCCGTGCATTCCTCACCGCACGCTTCCTCGACCAGCAGCTCCGGCCGATCCCCGGCTCCGAGACCCGCTCCGACCCCGCCCCGCCCGACTCCGCCGGCGCATGGGTCGAGCTCAGCGCGGCCCTCGGCCGCGCGGTCCCGGGCGCGGCGTGGCTGCAGATCGACCTCGAGCTCCTCCAGCCCGATCAATACCTCCCCCCCGATCCGCGCCTCGGCAAGCATGAGATCCGGCGGGAGGACGTTTCGGGTGGAGCGTGGTTCGACGATGTGATCGTGCTCCAGGTCCCACGCGTGCGCCTCGGCACGTATCCGGCCGGCAACTCCGTCGTCGCCCCCGAGCAGGTCACGCTCGAGGCCGTCGTCCGCGACCTCGGCGGCGATCTGCTCACCGCGCGGATGCGCGTCCGCGACGTTGACGGCACGGTCGTTGACAGCACGAGCGCGCCGGCCGACCCGGGCGGCAAGCCGCTCCGCTGGTCGCCGCGGCTGCACGCTTATGGCTGGTACATGGCCGAGCTCGACATCGAGGCGAGCGGACGGGTCGTTTCGCGCACGCACTCACCCTTCGTCTGGCTCGCGCCCGGTGCGGGCACGCCACTGGTCGAGCGCCGTCGTTTCGGCTTCGTCATAGACAATGTCATGCCCACCGACGAGGGACTCATCGCCGATGCGGCGGAACGCATCCGCACCGGCTTTGTCGTCCTCCCCGCCTGGGACGCTCGACTGCTCTCCAAGGACATCCCCGCCACCGTGCTCCCGCGCCGCGCGCCGATCGAGAAGCTGCTCCGCGCCGGGCAGGAGATCACCGTGTGCCTCCCCGGCGCGCCGCCGGACGTCGCCGCGGCCCATGCGATCGACCCGGCCGAGATGGGCGAGCTCGCCCGTCACGCGCCAGGGCAGTGGTTCGAGCCTCTCGCCACGCTCCTCGACCTCTTCGGCCAGCGGCTCCTCCGATATCAGATCGGCCCAACCGGCACCGACGCGTGGTTCTGGGACAGCGACCCCGCCGGGGCGCTCCAGCTCTACCGTGACCGTTTGGCAAAGGTGATCCCCGGCCCCGCGATCGGCGTGCCGTGGCGCGCCGAGACCGAGCCCAGCGGCCCGCTGTTCGACCCCGCCTCGCCGCCCCGCGGCCGGGCCGACCTCGTCACACTCACCGTCCCCGTCGGCTTCGATCCGCAGCACGGCATGCAGGCACTCGGCCAGACTTGGACAGGGGGGCAGGATGCGCCGGAGCTCACCGCGGTACTCGAGCTGCCCGACCCGCAGATCTACGGTGCCGATGCCGCGGTCACCGATTTTGCCCGTCGTGCACTGAACTTCTGGAGTGTGTTCGCCAGCAGCGACGACGCCGCGGCGCACCCGGCGCGCCTCGCGATCGCCCAGCCGTGGAAGAAGAGCACGCAGAACGATGGCGTGCTCCTCCCCTCGCCGCTGCTCCCGGTCTTCCGTGAGCTCGTCACTCGCCTCGACGGCCGACGCGTCGTCGGCGAGTTCCCCGCGCACCCCGGTGTCCGCTGTTTGATCCTCGCCGCGCGCCGGCCCGACGGCGAGATGACCCGCGGCGCTCTCGCCGCGTGGAACAGATCGGCCGCGCACGACGACGCGTTCATCGATGTCACCGCCCTCGGCTCCGACCTCCGCGTGTACGACCTGTTCGGCAACCTGCTCGACCAGCGTGTCGAGCATGTCGCGGAGCGCTCGATCATCCGCCTGGACGAGACGCCCGTGTTCATCGAGGGCGCCGAGCCCTACCTCGCGCTCTTCGCGGCGGGCGCGCGGATCGAGCCCGGATTCCTGCGGGCAGTCGCGACCGAGCACGAGGGCGCGATCGTCTTGAGCAACCCCTGGCCGATGCGTATCACCGGCCAGGTGCAGGTGAAGGATGCCGACGAGGCCGCGCGGCGACGTACCGACTGGACGTTCTGGCCCCAGGGCGTCGTCGATTTCGCCGCGGGCCCGGGAGAAGTGATCCGCATCCCGCTCACGATTTCCTTCGGCGCATCGCAGATCGCCGGCGTGAAGGACCTCTGGCTTGTCGCTCGTGTGCAGGCCGACCGCGAGTACCCGCCGATCCGCCTCCGCTCGCCGGTGGAGATCGGGCTGCAGGACCTCGACCTCCAGACCGAGATCGTCCTGACCCCCCACCTCGACGGCCCCGACGTTGTCGCAGTGGCCACCATCACGAACAAAGGCCGCCGCACGCGCGCCCTGCGCCTCGAAGCAGCAGCGTGGGGTTTCCCCTCCCACCAGCTCTCGCTCAGCAACCTCACCCCCGGCCAGACCGCCTCGCGCCGCGTCCTGTTCAAGGGCGGCGCGGCCTCGCTCAAGGGGCGGCGGATCGTGATCAGCGTCGCCGACACCGAGGAGGCCGAGCGGCTCAACAAGGCCGTGGTGGTGCCATAACCATCGTTCCGGCCGTGGCGAGGCCGGCTAAACCCTGACCGGAGTTGCAGGTTTGGCTTGCACGCATCGGCATTCTCATTAAACTGAAAAGTCGGTCCCTGTGATGGGATGAAATCAGCATGCGGGCGATCGCCCGCGAGTGGTCGTTCCAGGTCCGTGGGAAGAGGAGAGAGGTTATGAAGCGTGATATGTCCCTGCGCGCCGGCATCGGCGCGGCGGTCCTAGTGAGCGCAGCCGGGATGGCGGCCGCCGGGCCCGACGTCATCGTCGGTGATCTATACGGCTCGGGAAACTACGGCACCGCCAGCGGCCGCGCCGCGTTCTCGGTCGGCACCTACTCCTGCAATGTCGGCGACGTCCCCCTTGCGTGGGTCGCCGGCACTTCGCAGCACCCGGTCATCTCTCAGAACCTTTACCGCCTGCACAACGGGCGCTTCACGCAGATCGGCCAGGCATGGCTGAAGCACGGCTTCTGCGCTCTCCAGAACAACCTCTGCGCCAGCTGCACCCCCGGCGGGGATTGCTCGGCGCTCTTCCCCGGCTGCGCCGATCCGTACGACGCCAGCCTCAACGGCACCCAGAGCGGTCTCGGTCCCAAAAGCGAGGTGAACGCCTTCACCGGCGTGTTCCCGTTCCCGTGGGTGAACAACGGCTCGGGCTCGGGCGCTACCTTCAAGCGGCTGCAGGCCCCGACCTCGACGCTCGGCGCCGCCGGCGCGCAGTACTTCAACTCGAGCATGTACGTGCAGCCGCAGGACGCCGCGGCCGGCAACGGGCTCAATAACCAGTCCTACCGGACCTGCAATATCGTGTTTGACGCCGGCGACAACCGCTGGGAGATCACCCAGACCGGCACAACGCAGCGTACCAAGCCCGCGCTGCACGCCTGGAAGGACTCCGACGCGGCGGTGCAGCTGGTCAACTTCGACGTGCCCGGCGAGGGCCGCTTCATCGTCGCGATGAAGGCGACCAACATCGGCGGCGGCAACTGGCACTACGAGTACGCGATCCAGAACTTCAACTCCGACCGCTCGGGCCAGAGCTTCGTCGTCCCCATCCCCGCCGGCACCACGGTCACCAACCTCGGCTTCTCCGACGTCGATTACCACTCGGGCGAGCCGTACGCCTCGACGGACTGGGCCGGGGTCGTCAACGCGACCCAGGTCGCCTGGGCGACGCAGACGCACGCCCAGAATGTCAATGCCAACGCGCTGCGCTGGGACACCATCTACAACTTCTGGTTCGACGCCAACGTCGCCCCCGGCCAGGGCAGCGCGACAATCAACCTCTTCAAGCCTGGCTCGCCGTCGTCTGTCTCGGGCAACATCCAGGTGCCCGGCGGCGCGGGCGGACCGGTCGAACCGGCGAACAACGCGTGCGCCAACGCAGCGACACTCAGCAGCTACGGAACATACGCCTTTGACACGACGGGCGCGACCACCGACGGCCCTTCTGAGACGCTCTGCAACAACGCCGGCTCGGCCCAGGTCTACAACGATCTTTGGTACACCTACACCGCCTGCGCGAGCGGCGATCACACGCTGAGCACATGCGGCGCAACCTTCGACACCCGCATCGCGGTGTACAACTCGAACTGCCCCTCGGGCGAGAACACCGCGATCGCCTGCAACGACGACTCGAACTCCTGTGCCGCGGGCTCGCTGCACTCGAGCGTCACCTTCAGCGCTACCGCCGGCCAGACCTACCGCATCCGCGTCGGCGCATTCCAGAACAACACGAACCAGGGCGGCGGCTACGGCCAGGGCAACCTCGTGCTCACCGGGCCCAGCTGCGGCCCGGCCGGGCCCGACGGCGACGACTGCGCCGAGGCCATCGTCATCTCCGGCTACGGCGGCTTCGCGTACTCGACGATCGGCGCCACTACCGACGGCCCCTCCGAGCCGGGCGCCTGCAACTTCTTCGGCGACCCGCAAATCGCAAGCGATATCTGGATGCGCTGGACCGCCTGCGCCTCCGGCCAGGTCACCTTTGCAACCTGCGGCGCGGCCAACTACGACACCGAGCTTGCGCTCTATGGCGGCACCTGCCCCGCCGCGTCGGGCTCTGTCCTCGCGTGCAACGACGACGCCAGCGGATGCTCCGGCAACACCTCCCGCATGACCCACAACGTCACCAGCGGTGAAACCTACCTCATCCGGATCGGCGGCTGGAACAACAATGTCGGCAACGGCACGCTGACGATCTCCGGCCCTGCGTGCCCGCCGCCCGGGCCGGCCAACGATAACTGCGCCAACCGCTCCGGCGTCGGCCTCGGCGCAACGCCGTTCAGCACCGTCGGCGCAACCACCGACGGACCCGCCCACCCGGGCTGCCTCGCGTTCGGCAACGACCAGGTGAGCAACGATGTCTGGTTCAATCACCCGTCGCAGTGCCCGGGTTCCATCCGCATCGATGTCTGCGACGCCGGCTACGACTCCAAGCTCGCGGTCTACGACGACGCCGGCTGCACCAACCTCGACGCTCGCCTCATCGCCTGCAACGACGACGCCTGCGGTTCAGGCGGCCTCCGCTCGGAGGTCCGCATCGCCTCGCGCATCGGGCGCAACTACACCATCCGCGTCGGCGGCTACAACGGCGCGACCGGCGCGGGCAACATGGTCATCACCTACTGCCCCGGCGACTTCGACGCCAACGGCACCGTCGAGGTGCCGGACATCTTCGCCTTCCTCTCCGCGTGGTTCGCGCAGGACGCCCGTGCCGACGTTGACGGCGTGCCGGGCGTCAGCGTGCCCGACATCTTCTCGTACCTGAGCCTGTGGTTCGCCGGCTCGGGCCCGTGCAGCTGATCGACGCGGCGAATCGATGACACACCGAAGGGGGCTCGCGCTTCGGCGCGGGCCCCCTTTTCATTGCGCCAGCGCGTTTATACCGCTTCTTCCAACGCCGCAGCGTTCGCCCGCAGATGTTGCGGGTTCGACGTCCCCACCACCATCGCCGAAACACCCGGCGTTCCCAGCACAAAGCGGATCGCGACCGCCGGGTCCGCCGCACGCCCGCTCTCAAGCCCTTTCTTCACCACCACCCCGGCCCCCGCGTCCATCGCCGCGTCGATCACCCGCTGCTCCGCGGTGTACGCCGGGTTGTGCGTCACCATCACGACATCACAGCAGCCCGCGGCGAGGATCCCGCCCTCGACCGTCTTCGTGCTGACGCCGATCGCCCGCACCACTCCCTCCCGCTTCAGATCTTCGAGCGTACGGAGCGCGCCCGACTCGTTGATGATCCACTCGTCACGCCCGTCCGAGTGCAGCAGCAACAACTCAAGCCGATCGACACCGAGCCGCCGCAGGCTCCTCTCGACGCTCCCGCGCACCGCCGCGGGCGAGAAGTCGAACCGCGACTCGCCGGTCGCGTCATCAAACTCCTCCCCCGCCTTCGTGCACACGATCCAGCGTTCACGCCCACCGAACCACGCGTTACGACGCATCAGCTCGCCGATCCGCTCCTCGCTCACGCCATACGCGGGCGCGGTGTCGATCAGGTTGATCCCCAGCTCCGCCGCCGCCGCGAACAGCTCACCCGCCTGCTCGTCGCTCGGCAACGCGCCCGGCTGAGCCGCGTACTTGAGCCCCCGTGTGCGGCCGAGCTTTACCGTTCCAAGCCCTAGCACACTCACCGACAAGCCGGTTTTCCCCAGCGGCCTCATCTCCATTCGATGTCCTCGCGATCCCACACGTGCGGCGCGACCGTCGGCGCACAGGGGATCGCCGGGTCGAGTGATCCATCGGCCCGCGGCCGTACACCCATCTCCCCCAGCTGCCGGGCCACCTCATCGCCCAGGAGCGGCGCAAATGCCAGCTTCGTCGGCCATGCCGCTAACACGTGCCCCGCTCTCACAACCACCGGCACATCCGGCCGCGACCCGGGCATCAGCGACATTGCTCCTGCCCGCTCCGGTACACCCTCGGCCCGATCCACCCGCAGCGTCGCCCATCGCACATCCTCGGACAGGGTGAGCCAAGGCATGCACTCGGCAAGCTCACGCCGCGCGGCGGTCACCTGCTCCTCCGCGCTGCGCGACACCCCGTCCTCGGCGACCTGGCCGCCGATGTACCACACGTGCTCGCCAGTCGCGTTGTGCGTCCCACTGGTGATCGTGATCCGCGGCGAACTCGACGTCCCGACGCAATGGCCAAAGAACGGTCCCGGGACGCCGCGCGCCATCACCATGTGCAGCGGACGCCGCTGCGCACGCACGGGCATTGCGTTGTGCACGCCGAATGGCGCGAGCAGCTCCTCGTTCCCGCTCCCAGCGCAGAGCACGACCGCGCGAGTCCGGACCTCGATCTCGCGCCCGTCGTTGCACCGAATCCGAACACCCGCACCATCGCGCCCCGACGCGCCCATGCCGGCAAACGAGCCATGCACCGCTCGCCCGCGTACGCTCGCGGCGAGCTTCTGCACGAGTTCGCGTGCATCGAGCACCATTTCTCCGACGCTGTAGACATCCACGCCCCCGAGTCCCGACGGTGCGCCGCGCAGCACCGCCGGCCGCGACTCGACGCCCACCCGATCGACCGCCGTCCGCAATAACTTCGAGGCCGTTGCACCGGCGACGCGCGACATCACGCCCGGCGCGGTCCAGTAGAAGTAGTGATCGCTCAGCACCGGCACGCCGCGGAGGTCGACCGGCGCGTTCTTCTCGCCGGCGAGGCACGCCCGCCACACGCCAGGCATCGACGCGATCGCCGTCGCGGCCGAACCCACCTGCCCATCGAGCGCGTACTTCAACCCGCCGTGGATGATCCCCTGGCTGGCGATCGTCTGCCCGCACCCCAGCGACCCCGGTTCGACCAGCACGCACTCGAACCCGTCGCGCCTGAGCCGCGCAAGCGTCCACAGCCCGGCGATGCCGCCGCCAAGGATCAGGACATCGGAGTGCAGGACTGTGGCCATTCGTCGCGACTCGGCACGCCCACGGCACGCGCCCTCCCGCCGCAGTCTATGAC
>JAEYNG010000139.1 GCA_023412695.1 Planctomycetota bacterium
AGAGAGAGAGAGAGAGAGAGAGAGAGGTTTCGCTGTCTGTCGAGGCGTTGCGTGCGGTGCACCGATGACGGGCGTCAGGGTCGAACGCTTGGCGGATCCTACCTCGCCGAGTGTTCCTTCCTTCCGACCCCTGCGTCCTGCGCCCACTGACCGGCTGGGCGCAAGACGCAGGACCGATGCACGGCAGGCGAAGCCTGGTGCGCCGAGCGTGTCCTACCCACGCCCGACGCAGAGTGCCGTTGGGCGTTAACGCCCGCTTGGATTCCCACTGCTTCCACCGCTGCTGCCAGCGCTCGGAGAGGAGCCGCCGCGGGAAGCGGAGCCGCTTGCCCCGCCACTCCCGCCGCTCGTACCGCCGCTGCCAGTGCTCTGCGAGCCGCCGTAAGACGAGCCGCTGCCCTGGTACGAAGCGCTGCCACCGCCGGAGCGGCCGGAACGCTGCGAACCACCGCCGCCGCCGGACTCGCTGCCGTGGCCGCTGCGATCGCGCAGACGCTCCACGACGCCTTGGGCGTGCTCCTCGGAGTGCGCGCGGTCGCTGCCGTGGACCTTGACGATCTTGTTGTAAACTCCACAGATCAGGATGCTGGGCACCCACTGACCGATGAAGCGGGACTTGTCCTTCATGCCGAGGAGTTCGAACACGAGCGAGGTCGCCGCCGCCGCGCCCGCCGCCCACAGGAACGTGTCGGAGGGGAGCTTGGCGGTTTCCTTCTCGATGGCGAGGGCGACGCGGCCCTCGCTGTGCTGGTGCTCGATGTCGGTCGAGGACGGGGACTGACCGGAACGCTGGGTCGATTGTGTTTGTGACTGAACCATGCCGTAAGCATCCGCCGCGGGATGAAAGAACCCGCAAATCGACATGAATCTGCATGAATGTCGCGCGGATGGTCATCGTGCGCAGCGGGCCTGTTTTCCCGTGTCGCGGCGGATCAACGGGTTTTCATGCACGCGCGCAGCGGCGGTTGTGTTCAGCCGCGCCCGAGATTCTCGCGGCTCATCATCAGCTCCAGCGTGCCGCAGACAATGTCGATGTCACGCTCCGAAAGGTCGTTGTAGAACGGCAGCGCGATGGTCCGCTGACTGACGCTCTCGGCGATCGGGAAGTCGCCCGCGCGGCCGCGGACGTTGCCCTCGCGTGCGAGCGCCTCGTAAAACGGCTGCGTGTGAATGCAGGGGAAGTAGTCCGAAGCGCCGATCTCGTGCCGGCGAAGGCCGGCGATCACGCGGTCGCGCTCGTCGCGTGTCCACTCGCCCGCCCCACCAAGGCGAACGACGAATACGAACCACGACATCTCCGTCTCCGGCAGGAGCGTCGGGAGGATGATGTCGGGGTTGCCGGAGAGACGCTTGAAGTACATGTTGGCGACGTGCTGACGCCTATGCACGATCTCGTCGAGGCGCCGCATCTGCGCCAGGCCGAGCGCCGCGTTCATCTCCGCCATGCGGAAGTTGAACCCGAGCCGCTCGTGGCTAAGCCACGACCCGACCGCGCCGCCCCCGCCGCCGATCGCGCCAGCCGTCGCGGCCGCGCCCTTCTCCGCCGCGCTGCGCGGCTCGAGCGGATCGGCGATCGCACGCCCCTGATTGCGCATCGAGCGGCAGAGGTTCGCCAGCCGACGGTCATCAGTCACGATGCACCCGCCCTCGCCCGTCGTGATCTGCTTGTTGGGATAAAACGCGAAGACGCCGATCCGGCCATAGCTGCCCGCGGGCCGGCCCTTGTGACGGACGCCGAGCGCCTCGCAACAATCCTCCACCAGCGGGATCTCGTGCCGCTTCGCGATGGACTCGTACGCCTCCATGTGCGCCGGGTTGCCGAACGTCTCGACGGCGACGATCGCCCGCGTCCGCGGCGTGATCGCGGCCTCGAGCTTCTCCGGGTCCATGTTCAGCGTCTTCGGATCGATATCGACGAACACGGGCTTCGCGCCGACATACAGAATGCAGTTCGCCGAGGCGACGAACGAGAACGGCGTGGTGATGACCTCGTCGCCGGGGCCGATACCGAGCGCGAGGAGCGCCAGGTGCAGCCCCGCCGTGCCGCTCGAGACGCAGACGCCGTACTGCCGGTCCGCCGCGGCAGCCACAGCCTGCTCGAACCGCTCGGCGAACGGCCCGAGGGCCAGCCGTCCCGACTTCAGCGTCTGGGTAACCAGATCGATCTCGGCAGACGTGATGTCAGGTCGCGAGAGCGGAATCTCGTGCATCGATGCGGCCTCCGTGCCCAGCCCCAAAGATCGGCCGAAGCGTAGCCGGAGGCGCAGAAGTCGCGCAGATTGGACGTTCTTCTCCCTCTCAAGCCCGTGCGGACGCGTGTACAACCGCCTCCAGAAGCTGCCGCGTCAGCACGCCGAGCGATGTCGGCTCCGTAGCGGGGTCGAGGGCGACGGGCTCGTCGGCCTGAAGCTGCGTGCAGAACCGCTGGTACGCGGTGATGACGGTCGAGTGGCTCGGACGCCCAATAGCCCGCGCGATATCAGGGAAGCTCTGGGTGGTGAGTGCGCGGGCGATATAGGTGATGAGCGCGCGGGCGAGGACCACACGCTTGTGGCGCGTCTTGCCGGCGAGTTCGCCCGGGTCGATCGCCAGCGCAGCGCACGTGCTCGCGATGATCGTGTGCATGCGCACCGGCTTCGCCGGACGCGGCGCGGCCACGGCGACATGCACAGTCGCCGCATCGCCGGAGACAGGCTGCACGGCCGCGCCCCCGAGCGCACGCTCAACGGCGACTGCGCCGATGCGGCCGTCGGCCGCTGCGTATTCCGGCGCGACACGCCGCAGCGCATCGATCTTCGTGAGCATCCACTCGATATCGCGGATGGACGGCCCGGTCGTCGCGTTGGGCAGCCACGCGGCCCGGGCCGCGATCGCACGTTCCCCCGCATCATCGATGAGAATCCCACGCCGCGCGGCGAAGGTCCGCACGATGCGCTCACGCAGGGCGGCCTCCGGCGGCGAGATGCTGGCGACCATCCCCGACATGAAGCGTGACACCAGCGCGGGGCTGAACTTACGCAGCGCACGCGGATGCTGATCGCTCACGAGCAGCACCCGCGCCCCGCCACGCTCGATCTCGTCAAACGTGTGCAGCAACTCGTCCTGCGTCGCCTGCTTCGCCGCGAGGAAGTGCACATCGTCGATGCACAGCAGGTCCGCCTGACGGTACGCGCGGCGGAACTTTGATGCCCCGCCGCTCGCCGCACCGCCGCCCGCCGCACCGTTGCGGGCCGCGCCGGCGGCGCGGATCGACGCAACAAAGTCGTTCATGAACGCTTCGCCGCTGGTGACGCGAACGACCGCGCCGGGCATGCGCTCACGGAAGCGCTGGGC
>JAEYNG010000150.1 GCA_023412695.1 Planctomycetota bacterium
CGCGCGGCTGGACCGGGAGGGGTACGACAAGCACGTGCGGCTGGACCTTCGCGACGACTACATCATCACGATCGACCCGCCGGACGCGAAGGACTACGACGACGCGATCTCGATCTCGCGTACGGAGGACGGCGGGTGGGAGCTGGGGGTGCACATCGCGGATGTCGCGCACTTCATCCCGCCGGACACGGCGCTGGACGTCGAGGCACGCGAGCGCGGCAACAGCGTGTACCTGCCGCGGCTGGTGATCCCGATGCTGCCGGAGGTGCTGAGCAACGGCATCTGCTCGCTGTCGGAGGGCGTGACGCGGTACTGCAAGAGCGCGTTCATGAAGTATGGGCCGAACGGGAAGCTGCTCAAGAGCGGCGTCGCGGCGACGGCGATCAAGAGCGTGAAGCGGCTGACGTATCTCGAGGCGCAGGCGCTGATCGACGGCGACCTGAAGGAGGCGGTGAAGCACGCCAAGACCGAGGCGAAGTACACCGACCAGCTCATCAAGACGCTGCGCGAGATGGACGCGTGCGCGAAGGCGATCCGCATGCGCCGGCGCGAGGCGGGGATGATCCACCTCGAGCTGCCGGAGGTGAACCTGATCTTCGACGATGCGGGGCACGTGATCGACGCGGAGCCCGAGGACGACGCGTTCACGCACACGCTTATCGAGATGTTCATGGTCGAGGCGAACGAGGTTCTGGCGCGGCTGTTCGAGGGCGTGAAGGTGCCGCTCTTGCGGCGCGTGCACCCCGAGCCGACGCCGGGGGATGTCGGCGAGCTGCGGACGATGGCGAAGGTGGCCGGGTTCTCGATCCCGAAGAACCCGACGCGCAAGGAGCTGCAGGCGCTGCTCGACGCCACGCGCGGGACGGGCGCGGCACGGGCGGTGCACTTCGCGGTGCTGCGGACGCTGACCAAGGCGGAGTATTCGCCCGCGCTGATCGGGCACTTTGCGCTCGCGAGTGAGGCGTATGCGCACTTCACGAGCCCGATCCGGCGGTACCCGGACCTGACAGTGCACCGCGCGCTGGCGGCGTACCTGCGGCTGACGCGGAACGGTGAGAACCCGCCGCGGAATGAGCGGGACCGCGAGCTGCTGGGCGAGAAGCTGATGGACATGGGGGCGGAGGCCGGAGTGCTCGACCAGGACGAGCTGGTGGAGATCGGCCGGCATTGCACCCGGACCGAGGAGAACGCAGCCGCGGCGGAGTGGAACCTGCGGCAGTTCCTGGTGCTGCAGCTGCTGTCGAACCACGTGGGCGACAGCTACCCGGGCACGGTGACGGGCGTTGCGCCGCGCGGCGTGTTCGTGCAGCTCGACAAGTACCTGTGCGACGGGATGGTGCCGGTCGAACAGTTGCCGACGGGCGCGCACGGCGTTCACGGCGGGCGGTGGACGATCGACCCGCGGAGCGGCGCGCTGGTGCACCAGTCCGGGCGGTCGTTCAACATCGGCGACAAGGTGGAGGTGACGATCGCGCAGGTTGACCTTGCGCTGCGGAAGCTCGACCTGGCGGTCACGGACCCGAAGGCACGCGGCGCCGGGAAGGACAAGAAGGTGTCGGGCCTGTTCGGCGACGGCGAGGCGGGTGGCCTCGGGCCCGCGCGGCCGCGGACGGAGAAGGAGTGGCAGGACTTCAAGTTCGGCCGCGGCGGCGCGAAGGGGCGGGCGCAGCGGAGCAAGAGCCGGGAGAAGGGGAAGGCGGATTTCCGGCAGGAGCGGAAGAAGAAGGGGAAGTGAGGGGGCCGATAGAATGAGCGGCTATGGTCATCAACGGGGTGAACTTTCCGGAAGATCGGATCGCCGAGTTCTGTCGCCGGCACAAGGTGGCAAAGCTGTCGCTCTTTGGCAGCATTCTGCGTGAACCGAGCGAGGAGGGCGGGTATGGCTTCCGGCCGACCAGCGATGTGGATGTGTTGGTGGAGTTTCTGCCGGGTCAGACGCCGAGTCTGCTGACTGTCGGTGGCATGCTGATCGAGCTCGAGCAGATGCTGGGGCGCAAGGTGGACCTGCGAACGCCGCAAGACCTGTCTCGGTATTTCAGGGATGAGGTTCTGCGCGAGGCGAGGCTGCTCCATGCCGCGTAACCCGCGGTATCGACCGCTCGACGATCGCATCCGTTGCCAGCACATGCTGGAGGCGGCGCAACAGATCTTGCAGTTCACAACTGGCAGATCAAGAGCGGATCTCGATGCCGATTCAATGCTCCTGCGGGCCACGCTTCACGCCATGCAGGAGATCGGCGAGGCGGCGGCGAAGGTAAGCGATGCGGGACGTAATCGTGTGCCGGGTGTGCCATGGCAACAGGTGGTCGGCATGCGGCATCGACTCGTGCATGACTACTGGGACGTAAATCGTGACTTGGTATGGGCGGTTGTTGAACGCGACCTTGCGCCGTTGATCGACGCATTGAATGACGCATTTAGAGAGTGGCCGATGCCGGAGCTGCCGGAGGTTTGATGACACACGGCGGCTCTTGGTCGCGTATGGGGCGACGCGCGACGTACACAAACTCCGTGTTGCGCACGTGGCTGACCTTGCCGACCTTCTCGCCCTGCGGGTTGTAGATTCCGATCTGCGCGCCGATATACCGCTTGAAGTCGTTCTCGATGACGGAGACGTGGGCGGCGCCGTCCCAGAGTTCGCCGAGTATTGATTCGAGCCGTTCGCGCGGCAAGTAGCCCTCGTCGTTGAACGAGACGATGATCGTGCGAGCGCGGACGGTGTTGAGCAAGCGGTCGAAGGCGTCGGCGAACTTCGGGCGCGAGTTGAAGACGCTCTGGCGTTGTTTGACGTCGAGGCGCTTGCAGGCGACGCCGTAAACCTCGGGCTTGTCCCAGCGGATGAGCGACTCCCACACGTGGTAGTTGCCGAGGTAGGAGTGCTGGTTGTACGGCGGGTCGATGTATGCGATGTCGGCCTCGGTGCACGCGGCGGCATCGAGGGCGTCGAGCTGCAGGGCGCGGCCCTTGCCGGCGACGGCACGAGGCAAGACGTCGGGCAGGCGCAGCTCAAGGTCGCGGAAGGATCGCGGCGCCCAGTCTTTGAGGTAGGCCATCTGCAGGCCGGTGGTGGAGTCCACGCGGTCGGCGGCTTCCATCAGTGAGACGAGCAGGACAGACTCGAGCTCGGCGTCGAGATGCTTGGCCGCGATCGCTTCGCGGACGGCGTCGATGCGTGCGCCGTTCTTCGGCTGCACAAACCGTGCACGCTCGCAGAAGGTGTGGGTGAAGTAGCCGGGCTCGCTCCAGCCGGAGCGGAGGCGGGCGTTGAGCTCGTTGATGAGCTTCGCGGCGTCTTCGAGCACGTCCTCGGCGTCGGCCTGAACGTAGCAGCGAGCGAGCGTAACGGCGTAGGCGTTGTGGTCGTTGGAGATGACGCGGTAGCCTGCGCGCTTGAGCGCATGGCCGACGCGCGACGTGCCGGAGAAGAGGTCAAGGACGGTGCAGGGTGTGTTGTCCGAGGCGCTGCGCACCGCATCGAGGATGACCGGCAGCAGCGTTCTCTTGGAACCGATGTACTTGATCATGGTGTCGACTCAAGGCCAGACAACGGACCACCATGGCCGGGCAAAAACAGACGGACCATCGACCGGATCGAGGAACGTGAGTACGTCTCCATCAATGGTGTACCGGAGCTGCTTGCCTGAATCGAGCGCAGGTGACTGGATAGTGCCATCGCGCACCGAGTACGTGCCTGTTCCGGACATTTGCTCACCATCGATTGGATCAAACACAACTGCGAGAGTCTCGCGATCGAACTTCAGGATCATTCGAGCAGTGCCCCACTCCGTGGCCGCATAGTTGCTTGCCCACCTGCCAACCAGCCTGGGATCTGTAGCGCCAGAAAGACGGACAACGCGACGGATCAACAGCGCCCCCGCAACCAAAGCGAGTATGAGCAGGAATACGAAAAGCGAGCGGAGAACCTCGGGCTTGGCCGGTTGGGGAGGAGCGACTGCGGTGGGCGATGCTGCGCTCTTCATCGCTGCGAGTTTATGGGAAGTTGTGCACTTCAGGAGCTGTGCAGCCTCCTCCAAGGGAACCCTTCTGGGATCACCTCCGGCCGGGCGTTGAGCCAGCCGACGAGCCATTCGTACGCGTCCACGAGGCGCGGTCCGGGGCGGTTGAACATCTGGTTGCCGTCGACGACGGCAACGCGACCGGCCTTTGTGGCGGGGAGACTCTGCCACCATGCCTGGGCCTGAA
>JAEYNG010000164.1 GCA_023412695.1 Planctomycetota bacterium
ACGATGGACTGGCGGGGGGAGTCGTTCGCGTCGTACCAGAAGCCCAGCGACGGCCCGGACGCGGTGGTCATGAACACGTAATCCTCGTTCCCCGCGTTGTTCGGCTCACTCGACCACCACAGGCGGAACGTTGAAGCGGAGCCGTCGATCCAGTTGAAGGACCCCTCGACGTTGCGATCGGTCAGACCGATGTTCACAGCCGCACCGACGTTGGGCAGACGCAGCAGGTTGCGGGTGATGAACGTGTTCTCTTCATATGAGTCGATCGTGACAAGGTGGCCGCCGAGGACCTGCTGCGCGAACTCCTCCGCGCCGTCGAAGGTGGAGATGGTCAGCATGTAGTAGATGCTTCCGGTGGCAGGGTCGGAGATCGGGCCGTGCTGGATGCCCGTCGGCTGGCTCCCCACCGGGTCGGCCTCGACGATGGCGTAGGACAGCGGGATCAGCGACGGTGCGTGGCGGTCGTTCCACAAGCCGCTCGTACGCATCATCGAGGCATAATCCTCATCACCGGCATTGTTCGGTTCGCCGTTGGCCCAGTAGCGATAGGTGTCGACAACGCCGTTCATCCATCGCCAGTCTCCCTCGATCCCCTCGTCGGTCAGACCGATGTAGGCGTGATTGACTACGGCAGGGACACTGGGCATCACATTCTGGCAGATCCAGTCGTTCTCGTCGGCGTTGTTGATGACCACGGGGTAGCCGCCGATCGACTGCGCGATCAGGTGGTAGTTGGCGGGGCTGGTGATCTGGACAACGAAGTAGTGGTGCCCATTGGTCGCGTTAACGATCGGGCCGGCAAGGACCTGGGCGTTGGCAGATGCGGCCAAAGCAGCAAGGCAGAGCGCGAACAGGAGCGTGTGCATTGTGCGGAACATTGTGATGTCTCCTCGGGAACGGGGTTAAACGGTGAAACTGGCAGAATGGTCCCGAGAAGACATCCGTAGAATGCGCTCGTGGTACGACATCAGGAACTGGCATTCTCGCGATTTCTTGATCACGCAGGAGAGCGGGCGAGCAGCCGGCGAGCCGTGTAGCCGCGTCAATCAGCGCTCAGAGTTCGGGCGACGAGATTTATCGGCCCCTTTGCCGACTCTCTTCGTACTCGGCGCCCGTCAAGCAAGCCGCCCCACGCCGGTTTCCCGGGCGCGGGGCGGTCTCAAGGGACTCGTCGGAGAGGGAGACGAGTCGGCTTACGGGCAGCCGCTGAACCAGGTGGCGAGGAAGGCGAAGATGTCGGGCACCGCGACGAGGCCGTCGCGGTCAACGTCCGCCGCGCAGGTCTTCACTTCGACGATCGCCGGGCGCGGCGCGTTGCTCCCGTCATACCAGAAGCCCTCGGTGATCCCCGGTGCAGCGATCATGTAGACATAGTCCTCGTCCAGATGGTTGTTCGGTTCATTGTGCCACCACATTCGAAACTCGGAGCTGCTCCCGTCGTCCCACTGGAAGACCCCCTCGTCGGTGCGGTCGGTCAACCCGATATTCACAAAGTCGCCGACCCCCCGCAGCCGCAGCAGGTGAAGCGTGATAAAGGTGTTCTCTTCCAGGGAGTCGATCGTCACGAGGTGGCTGTCGAGGTTGTTCGCGGCGAACTGTTCCGCGCCCTCGTGTGTCGCCGGCGTCAGCATGTAGTACACGCTGCCGGTGGTGTGGTCGCAGATGGGTCCGTACTGGATACCCGTCGGCTCACTCCCGATCGGATTCACTTCAACGATCGCGCACGCATCGCCGGGGTTCGGGGCGGGCAAGTCGTTCCAGTTCCCGCTCTCTCGGCGCATTGAGGCATAGTCCTCGTTCCCGGAGTCGTTCGGCTCGCCCGCGTTCCAGTTTGTGTACGTGTCGTTGACGCCCTCCATCCAGCGCCAATCGCCTTCGATTACGTCATCGGTGAGGCCGATATAGGCGTGATCCCACCAGAACGGCACTTCCGCCATCAGGTTCTGATGGATCCACGTGTTCTCCGCGGCGTTATTGATCACGACCGGGTAGCCACCCAGGTTCTGCGCGGCCAACGTGTAATCCCCAAAGTTGGCGATGCCAATGATGTAGTAGTTGTGGCCGTTGGTCGGGTTGTTGACTGGCCCGGCGATGACCTGCGCCTGGCTTACGGCGGCCATAGCAAGGCCGAGTGTGAACATCAGGATCTTGAAAGGGCGGAGCATGTGAAAACTCCTCAGAAACGGTGTGAATGGTCGGGAAAGCGATGAAGGGGCGTCCCGAGAGGACATCCGTACAATGGGGCCGCGGTACGACATTGGGGGGACAAGATTCTCGTCCTCTCTTTGGAGGTGAGGCGCGACGATGGAGCATCCTGAGGAAGAGAGTGATCGCCCTGACCGTAGCGGGGTCGAATCGGACGTCACGCGGATGCTCGATGCCGCGGGCCGCGGCGAGCCGGGTGCCAGCCTCCGGCTGATCGAACTGCTGTATGCCGAGCTCCGGGCGCTCGCGGCGTCTCACCTGCGGCGGACACCGCCGGGGAACACGTTGCAGGCGACGGCCCTCGTGCACGAGGCGTACTTCAAGTTGTTAGGGGGCGCAAACGGTGAACCGCCGCGGTTCGATGGCCGTGCACACTTTTTCGGCGCAGCGGCGCGGGCGATGCGAGACATCCTGGTGGATCAGGCGAGACGCAAGGCCGCCGCGAAGCGCGGCGGGGGCGAGGATCGCAGACGCGTCGAGCTGACGAGCCTCGATGAGCTGCCGCAGGTGGGCGACGAGCGCGAAGATCTTCCAGAGCTGGACCGGGTGCTCCGGAAGCTGGAGGCGGAGTTGCCGCGAAAGGCGGAGATTGTCATGCTGCGGTTCTACGCCGGGCTGACGATCGAGCAGACGGCGGAGGTGCTTGGCGTGACAGAGCGGACGGTGAATCGCGACTGGCTCTTCGCCAAGGCGTGGCTCCAGCGTGAGCTCGAGAGCTTGCACGATTCCGGATCGGATTGATTCGACAGGGTGATCGTCAATGGCGGAAAGCGACTGGCAGGAACAGATCGAAGAGTTGTTCCACGAGGTGATGGAGCTGCCGGCCAACCGCCGCGCCGCGCGGCTCGCCGAGATTCGGGGGATCGATCCTGCACTCGCCGACGAGGTTGCACAGTTGACGCGCTGCGCCGAGAGTGCGCACGGTCGTTTGGACACGCCGGCGGTTGAGGCCCTCGGTATCGCGTCGCCGCTGGGCGGCAAGCTGGGGCCGTACACGCTGATCGGCCTGCTCGGCGAGGGCGGCATGGGGCAGGTGTACGAGGCAGAGCAGCAGTCGCCACGGCGGCGGGTTGCGCTTAAGGTGATCCGGGCTGGAATGGCGACGCCAGCGATGCTCCGACGCTTCGAGTTTGAGGCGGCGGCGCTGGCGCAGCTCAAGCACCCGGGGATCGCGCAGATCTACGAATCGGGGTTGTTCGAGAGCGCGGAAAGCGGTTTACACCCGGATAGCCGGCCGTACTTGGCGATGGAGTTGGTCACGGGGCGTCGGCTCGATGAGTTCGCCGCGGGGCTGGGCGTGCGCACCGTGCTCGGGCTCGTTGCACGGATCGCGGACGCGGTGCACCACGCGCATCAGCGCGGAGTGATTCATCGCGACCTCAAGCCCGGCAACATCCTGGTAGAGGAGAACGGCGCCGATGCGCTGCCGAAGATCCTCGACTTCGGGATCGCGAGGCTCGATGGACGCGAGCGAGCCGATGTGACCGCGGTCACGCAGACAGGCCAGATGATCGGCACGCTGGCATATATGTCACCGGAGCAGATTCGCGGCGGCGGGCAAGACGTTGACACACGGACGGACGTATACGCGCTCGGGGTGATC
>JAEYNG010000257.1 GCA_023412695.1 Planctomycetota bacterium
TTCCCAAGCTGAATGTCGCCGGTTCGATTCCGGTCGCCCGCTTTTCCGCAAGTCCTGCTGAACGCCCGGCTTAGGGCGTACCGGCCCGTGTGGGGCCGTGCGGCGAAAGTGTCCTGATTTTCGGTACAGGCTGGAGGAATCCAGTACACCGACAGGAGCATTCGCCATGGCACGAAGCACCGTCAGCGACCCCGTCGTCAACGAAGTGTCCGACCCTGTCTTTAGGGTCCCGTCTTATCGCCTCCACAAGGCCCGTGGTTTGGCTGTTGTGACTGTCCACGGCCGCGATCGATATCTTGGCAAGTACGGATCAGACGAGAGCAAGGCGACGTACGAGCGGATCATCCGCGAGTTGGCGGTTTCACAGGGCGTTGACGCAGATGCAGTATCCGATCGTCCGCGGCAATCCCGCCACGAGCACTGCCCGAACGACGCTTACGCTGTCGTATGGCGGGGAGATCGCCAACCCCGGCCCGGGTGGGGGCACGATCCCGTCGCTCGACGACGCCATGCACCGCGTCCAGTCGGTGCGGGTGTCCGACGGCGGATCAATCTCGACGCGGCTGGTCGAGTATGACTACTTCGGGGCCGCGAACCGCGCCGGACTTGCGCTCGGCGACCTCGGGTCGAGTTCGACGCCCGCGGTCGTGCAGACGTTCCGATCGACTTCGTCCCCATCGAACGCGCTCCCCGGCCTCGACGCCTTCGGCCAGGTGCGTGACCTGCACTACGCCAACACCGCTTCCACGCCGCAAACCCTCTGGCGCGGCCAGTTCGGATATGACCGTGCCGGCAACCGCACCTCCGAGGCGGTCACCGCCGCCACGGGCTCGGGCACACTGCCCGAGTGGTCGTCGGTGTATGGCTACGACGGACTCAACCGTTTGCAAGAGGCCCGCCGCGGCGACCTCGACTATGTGGGGAGCGATGCGCCGACGGTGGATGACCCCGCCTGGCACCTGATGTGGGTGCTGGACCGGCTGGGGAACTGGTCGCGGCAGGACCAAAACGCGGACAACCAGGGCTACCGGGAGGACCACCGCGTCGGGAGCACGTTGACCCGGACGGTGCATCGCCAGTTCCGCCCCAACGCGCGCAACGAGATCGACGCAGTCGCGTCGTGGGCGTGGGCGTCGCCCGACCCGGGCAACGAGCCCGAGGTGTGGCAGCCGCAAGCGGATGTGCCGTACACCTACGACAACGCGGGCCGTTTGATCTACGACGGCACCTTTGTGTACGACTACGACTACTTCGGCAGGCTGGTGCAGGTCCGCCGCGCGGGCGGCGTGGTGGCGAACCAGTCCGGCGGCACGCTCAGCGATCTTTCGAGCGCGGGCCAGTTGGTGGCGCACTACAGCTACGACGCGCTGGGCCGGCTGATCCGCGTGCAGCGGCCGGAGGATGCCGACGGCGACACGCTCCGCGTCACGGACCTCTACTACGACGGCGCCCGGGTGGTGCAGGAGGCAGCGATCGCGAATGTGCCGGCGATCGACGTCGGAATGCGGCCGGACGAGTCGGTGATCTACGGGCCGCGGCCCGCCGACGGGTTCGGGGACCACGACGACGACCCCGAGACCGCAGACCTCGACGAGCTGCGGCGCTTGGAGCGGGAGTACGTCTGGGCAATGGACCCGATGGGGTACATCGACGAGCTGCACGCGCAGCTGGCCTACACGCAGGCGCACCCGCCCACTCCCACGTCAACCATCCCCAGCGGCGACGGCGCGGGCAACGACTTCAGCCCGACGGAGCTGTATAGCCTGACCAACCCGACCAGGACGGTGCAGACGCTGACGGACTTCAAGGGCGACGTGGTGGCGCAGTACGGGTACACGCCCTACGGCGAGATGCGGTTGTTCGAGGTGTACTACCCGCCGCACGACAGCACCACGCCCGGCATGCAGGCAAGCGTGGATGCGCACGACGCTGCGCTGTGGAGCCGCATCGGGCACCAGGGCCTGCGCTTCGACCGCCACGACCGGCCGTGGCTGCCGCCGATGGACCTGAGCGACACCCCCAACGACAAGCTAGGCGAGTACGCCGGGCTCTACCACAACCGCAACCGCATGTACAGCCCCAGCCTGGGGAGGTTTACGACAAGGGATCCGAATGCAAGTGGTCAAGTTGTCTGTGGTCTATGGGAGCGAGGATCAGCACCACCGTCTTTCGCGCTATCGCTCGCGCCAGACCTGTTCTATGCGAATGGAATGAGTCTTCATCAAGCGCTCGGGAGCAATGGACTTCGACGATTTGATCCAAATGGTTTGGAATTTCAGGCGTCGAGTCTTCTCTGGGCGATGGGAGTTCAGGGGCTCTTCGGCGGTGCCATTGGTGGGTATTTCGGCGGCTGGGAAGGGGCTGCACTCGGATTCGTCGGTGGTGCACTTGGAGGCGCAGCCGGATACGGCACGACCCTTGCCTTCGGAGCTTCTGCCTCGGGGCTCTGGGCCGCCCTTGGTGTAGGCGCTGCGTCAGGGGCCGCATCAGGCGCCACACAAGGCGCTATAGAGGGATTTGGACATTCGCTGCTTTCCGGAAACGAACTCCAGATCGCACTTGCCGATGCCGCTTGGAACGCCATGCTTGGTGGCATAACTGGCGGCGTCGTTGGAGGCGGCTTTGGGGGTGCGTTCTATGGCATCCGAGGGCCAGCCTTTAACGGCGTTCGTGCTGGGGCTGATGATATAATGCTAGGAGGCGCACGTGATGGAACACTTCGATCTCTAATCAACAAATTCCGTGTCGGAGATCATCTTTCAGGCGCTTATAATCGCGAAACCGGGTTGCTGTCGCTCGTGAAGACTGGCACATCTCGGTTTCCCCGGCGTGGATCGCACCGCCCGGCGGCACGTGCTACTGGACCGAGCAGCCACGGGCACGTAGGATTTGGCCTAGGCCCTGTCTGACGGATCGCCTGTTCGGCGCACGTACGGCGCACGGTTGCGGAGCGTACGGCGCGGGCTCGGTTGCGCCATGCTGATGGATGTGCGAGAATGCGGCACTCACGGCAAGGAGGC
>JAEYNG010000265.1 GCA_023412695.1 Planctomycetota bacterium
GGGATGATCGCGGCCGGATCACGGGGACGGAGGAGCCTGTGCGGCTGAGCCCGCCGGGGAGCGCGAACACGTGCGGGTGGTTCGACCCGAAGAATCCGTCGCGGGTGATCTACGGGTCGACGATCACGCCGCCGTCGAACGATCAGAAGTCGGGGTTCCAGGTGGGGTCGCGGAAGTACGTGTGGATGTTCCCCGACGAGATGGAGGTCGTGCAGCAGTACGTGTTCGCGGTGGGCGGGGGTGCGGGGAACACGAACTATTTCCGCGGGCCGGCGCGGGAAGGGACGCAGCCCAAGACGTTGTTCAGCCTGCCGAACTATGACGCGGAGTGCTCGTTCACGAGGGATGGGAAGTTCGTGCTGTACGCGCACGTGCGGGATGAGCCGACGCGCGGCCGGCCGGATGCGGACATCTTCGTGTATGACATGGAGACGAAGACGCACACGCCGCTGGTGGTCGCGGACGGGTATGACGGGGGGCCGTTCTTCTCGCCGGATGACAAGTGGATCTGCTATCGGAGCGATCGTCGCGGGGACGACCTGCTGCAGTTGTTTATCGCGGAGCTTGACTGGAAGGGCGGGAAGTTGGTGGGGATCAAGCGGGAGATCCAGCTCACGGACGATTCGGCGGTGAACTGGGCTCCGTACTGGCACCCGTCGGGGAAGTTCCTGGTGTACGGGTCGTCGGCGGTCGATCCGACGCGGCACAGCAACTACGAGGTGTTCGCGGTGGAGGTTGATCCGGACAAGCCGAGCGGGAGCCTGCGGCAGCGGCGGGTGACGTTCGGCAACGGCGCGGATGTGCTGCCGGTGTTCAGCGATGACGGGAAGCTGATGATGTGGACGGCGCAGCGCGGGGCGATGGTGGATGGGGAGCCCAAGCCGTCGAGCCAGGTGTGGGTGGCGGAGGTGAATCCGAGTGGCGGGTTTGCGAAGCCCGCGCGACTGTTTGAAGAGATGCCCGAGCAGCGGCCGGAGGGTGCGGGCAAGTGAGCTTGGTGTGAGTTGAGTCGTCGGCAGCCGCCCAGCACGGAGTGCCGGGCCACCGAGAGCAAGGCAGACTAATCTCTCGGCATGAGCACACCGAAGCCGTGGGAGCATGCGAAGTCTGGCGAGGGGTCGGCGACGGACCCGCTGGCGGCGCGGTTTGTCGAGTCGCTGTCGTACGACACGCGGCTGTATGACGCGGACATCCGCGGGTCGGTGGCGCATGCGCGGATGCTGGGGAAGGTTGGGCTGATTTCGGCTGAGGATCTGGCGGCGATCGAGCGTGGGTTGGGGGAGATCCGGCGGGAGATCGAGGGAGCGGAGGCAGGGCCGCGGGCGGTGGGTGTCGCGGGGGCCTGGCCGGGGTGGAAGGTCGAGCTTGAAGATGTGCATATGTGCATCGAGGCCGCGCTGAGCGAGAAGGTCGGCGAGCCGGGGCGGCGGCTGCACACGGGGCGGTCGAGGAACGACCAGGTGGCGCTCGATCTGCGGCTGTGGCTGCGGGATGAGGCCGCGCCGGCGGTGCAGAAGGCGCTGGGGGAGTTGTGCGAGGCGTTCAAGGGGCTGGCGCGGCGGAACGGCGGCGTGGTGCTTCCGACGTACACCCACCTGCAGCGGGCGCAGCCGGGGACGGTGGGCGCGGAGTGCTATGCGTGGTGGTCGATGTTTGCGCGGGATGCGGATCTGTGCGCGAAGCAGGAGAACGGCGAGTGGGGGTTGATGGCGTCGCCGCTGGGAGCGGGGGCGGTGGCGGGGTCGCTGCTGCCGCTGGATCGCGCTGAGACGGCGAGGTTGCTGGACTTCGATGCGCCGGCGCTAAGCTCGATCGACGCGACGGCGTCGCGGGATGAGGCGCTCGACTTTGCGTACTTGTTGGCGCGGATCGCGGTGCACCTGTCGCGGCTGGCGGAGCAGTGGATCATCTACTCGACGACGGAGTTCGGGTTCGTGAAGCTTGGGGGCGCGTTCACGACGGGCTCGTCGATGATGCCGCAGAAGCGGAACCCGGACATGCTGGAGCTGATCCGCGGCCGCGCGGGCAACGTGATCGGCGCGTTGACGGGCCTGCTGACGATGTGCAAGGGGCTGCCGCTGGCGTATAACCGCGATCTTCAGGAAGACAAGCGACAGTTGTTCACGGCGTTCGACACGACACTGGATTGCATCGTGATGGCGGCGCGGATCGTGAGAAGCGCGGAGTTTGATCAGGCGCGGATCGAGGCCGCGGGCGGCGGGCTTGATCGGGGGTATCCGGACGCGACCGCGCTGGCGGAGCACCTGGTGCTCAAGGGCGTGCCGTTCCGCACGGCGCACCAGATCGTCGGGGCGATCGTGCGGGAGTGCGACGCGAGCGGGCGGCATGCGCTGTCGCAGATGAAGGTAGAGGAGTTCAACAAGGCGGTGCACGCGGCGGGGTTTGCAAGGGTGTCGCTGGATTCGTCGGTGTACGAGGTGCTGAACCCGAAGAACGTTGTGTCGGCGTATCGGTCGGCGGGGCACGCGGGGCTCGGGGCGGGCGGGTATCGGGATTGGCTGGAAGCGGACGACATCATGAAGGAGATCGCCACGCCCGGGCTGGCCGAACGTGTGCGGCGGGAGCACGGGACAAGCTCGAAAGGCGCTGGCAAGGAAGAAGCGGCGGCGGATGCGCCGGTGTCGCTGTTCGGCGTGGAGGAGCCGCAGGCGGGGCGGGCGTCGAGGCCCGAGGCGGATGAGCGGCTGGTCGCGGCGTATCAGCAGGCGGGGCGGACGCTCGATGACTTGCCGTACACGCCGGAGTTTGAGCGGCTGATGCGGTCGGTGCACGAGGCGGGGCTGGAGATGACGCAGCGGTCGGTGCTACAGCGTTTGCAGAACCTGCGGAAGGCGGGGAAGTTGCCGCCGGCAGGGAAAGCGGCGAGCACGCCGCCGCGGATCTCGGCGGAGGAGGAGACGCTGCTGCGCGAGCTGGTGGTGGCGATGACGGGGTCGCTTGGGCAGCGGGACCAGTTGCCGTATGACCCGCGGTTTGACGGGCTGGTGGAGGCGTTCAACATGCAGGCGGGGCGGCAGCTTTCGCCGCACGACATCTGGCGGCTGGTGGCGAAGCTGGCGAAGTGAGCGGCGGCCCGCGGCGGCGGGGCGCGGGGTATCCTGTCGGCATGGCGAGCATGAATCACACGCCGAACGGGGATGACACAGAGGCGCGGGCGATCCATGTCCTGATGTCGGGGCTGGTGGATTACGCGGGGCTGTTTCCGCCGGCGAAGCTGGCGATGGGGCCGAGCGTTCGGAACTATGCGGCGTATCTGCGGACGCCTGAGGCGTGGATGCTCGGGCGGTTCATTCTGCCGGTGTCGCGGCTGGAGGAGTTTCGCGAGGCGACGCGGGAGTTGCTGCCGCGGGAGCTCGATCCGGATGCTCCGGGGGGCGAGCCGTGGCCGATCTCGGCGATCATCGACGGGGACCTGGACGAGAACCTGGATTCGATCTTCGCCTTCAACCACGAGCACGAGAAGCCACAGAACGGGCTGGCGGTGATCGATGCGATCGAGCTGAAGGTGCCGACGAGCGGGCCGGGGAAGACGGGCGCGGCGTGGATCGACGATGCGATCGAGTTGATCCCGGAGGAGGTGTTCCCGTTCTTCGAGATCCCGGTGATGGCATCGGGCGACGGGGGCGCGCCGGATTTCCGCGGGATGATCGCGGCGCTTGCGGGGGCGGACGGGGCGGCGAAGCTGCGGACGGGTGGCGTGACGCAGGAGGCGTTCCCGCCGGCGGCGGGGGTGGCGGAGTTCCTGGTGGCGTGCCATGCGGCGGATGTGCCGTTCAAGGCGACGGCGGGGCTGCACCACGCGTGCAGGGCGCATTACCCGCTGACGTATGAGCCGGATTCGGCGCGGGGGCTGATGCACGGGTTCCTGAACGTGTTCCTCGCGGCGGCGTTCGTGCACGCGCGGCACGCCGACCCGGAGATGGCGCGGGCGATGCTTGAGGAGACGGACCCGGCGGCGTTTGAGTTCGGGCGGGAGTTTGTGCGGTGGCGGAGCGCGGGGCTGGAGCTGCTGGAGCTGGCGCAGGCGCGGGAGACATTTGCGCTGTCGTACGG
>JAEYNG010000301.1 GCA_023412695.1 Planctomycetota bacterium
CGGTCGAGATCCCCGTGCCCGCGTGGCCCACGCGGAACAGGTCATACTCGCTCTCGGCCGGCTCCGGGAAGCCCGACATCCCCTTGCTCGTCCGCAGGTTCGCCAGCATCGGCAGCCGCCCGGTGAGCAGCTTGTGCGGATAGCACTGGTGCCCGACGTCGAACAGCAGCCGGTCCCACGCGAAGTCGAACACGTAGTGCATCGCGATGGTCAGCTCGACCACGCCCAGGTTCGGCGCGAGGTGCCCGCCCGACTTGGAGATCTGGTCGCAGATCGCCTTGCGGATGTCCGCCGCCACCTCGGGCAGTCGTTCGATCGGCAGCTTGCGGAGGTCGGCGGGGGACTTGATCGTCTCGAGCAGCGTCATGCAGAGTCCTGTTTCAGAGCACGAAGAGCAGAAAGGCCGCGGCGGGCATGCCTCACACCCGCCGCTTCTGGCATCATGGTACACAGCCTGTCCAGTTCATGTTCGCCATCGGCGCACCTCCGCCGATCGCCTTACTTTGTCCGCACGGCCAGATAACCAGCGAGCTGACGCAGCGGCTCCGCGTCCCGACCGAACATCTCGAGGTACGCGATCGACTCGGCGTGAAGTCGGGCAACTTCGGCCCGCGAGTGCTCGATCCCGAACACACCCGGGTACGTCATCTTCCCCGCGTCCTGGTCTTTCCCCGCCTTCTTGCCGAGGTGAGCCGTGGTCTGCGTCACGTCGAGCAGGTCATCGACAATCTGGAACATCAGCCCGATCGCCTCGGCGTACGCCGTAATCGCCACGAGCCGCGGCTCGCGATCGTCGATCTTCCCGCCCGACGCGTCCAGCCCCGCCATCGCCCCCAGCCGGCATGCGACACGGATCAACGCGCCCGTCTTGTTCCGATGGATCAGTTCAAGCTTGTCCTTGTCGGACAGCCCGTCGCTATATCCGCCGAGCGTGTCGTACACCTGCCCGCTGATCATCGCGTTCGTTGCAACCGCCAGCTCCGCGCACTGCGGACCCGCCAAGGCCGCCCCCGACCGCTGCGCGATCACCTGGAACGCAAGCGTCAGCATCGCATCCCCCGCCAGCACCGCCATCGCCTCGCTCGTGTGCCGGTGCAGCGTCGGCCGACCGCGACGAAGGTCGTCGTTATCGAGCCCGGGCAGGTCGTCGTGCACGAGGCTGAACGCGTGCACCAACTCCACCGCCGCCACCCCGGGCAGCACGCGATCAATCGCCGCGCCGCCGCCCGCCACGGCCACGAAGCTGTGCCACGCGAGCAATGGCCGCGCCCGCTTCCCCGGCCCCAGCAGCGAATAGAGAATCGCGTCGGTCAGGTTCGGCGCAAGCCCCGCCTCGCGGACGACAGTCTCAAGGTACCGCTCGATCTCAGTTGTCGGCGCCGCCACCGCCCCGGGCAGGCCATCGCCCTTGGGCGTCGCGTCGGCGCCGGCAGCAGCGGGGGGGATCGAGGTCACGGCGACGGGTCGGTCTGGCATGATCGTGGCGGCCGCGGCCGGGAGATTCGACATGGTCGTGAGTATATGGACACCGCGCCCGCCCGCGCCGCTCAGCGGTCCTGCGACCGGAGGAGCTCGAAGATCTCCGCCGGGCTGTTCGCCGCGTAGATCTGCTCGCGGAACTGCTCCATCGTCATCAGCCGCGAGATATGCGCCAACGCCTGGATATGGTCGCTCGTCTTATCGGGCGGGCTGGCGAGCAGAATGATCAGCCGGACCGGCTTGGAGTCGATCGCCTGAAAGTCCATCGGCTGCGCCGGCCTGCCGATCGCCACCGCGATGTTCTCGACCCCGGGGCTCTTGCCGTGCGGGATCGCAAGGCCGTGCCCGATGCCCGTTGTCCGAGTCTGTTCACGCGCCCACACCGCCTCTTTCAGCCCCTTCGCGTCCTTCACCCGCCCCGTCCCGGCGAGCAGATCAACCAGCTCTCCGATCACACCGAGCTTGTCGGTCGAGGCGAGCGGGGCCTTGATGCTCTCGGGCGAGATGATGTCGAGCAGTTTCATGCGCGGGATTCACGTCGGTGCGTCTGGACGGGGAGTGAGTGTACCCACGTCGTCCGCACCGGGGGGAAGTCGACCGATCAGGCCCGACTCATCTGCCGCGTCCGGGCTCCAGCAGCACTGAGTACGCCCCGTCGTGATACGACGATGCCGCGCCTCCCGGCTTGCCAGCGGGCCGCACACGCCGCTCCCGCGTCGCCTGGAACGAGTGCCACTTCTCCGCCCACTTGGCCTGCTGCTCGTTCTCCTCGGGCTCGAGCGAGCACGACGCGTACAGGATGCGCCCGCCCGGCGCGAGCAGCGGGATCGAGTCCGCGATGATCTGCCGCTGGATATCCACCAGCGCCTTCAGATGCTCCGCGTCGGCGCGATACCTCGCCTCCGGCCGTCGCGCAAGCACGCCGGTGTTCGAGCACGGCACGTCGAGCAGGACCAGGTCCGCCTTGCCCGCGTTCCCACGCGTCGTCGCACGCATCCCCGCGACCGTCACGCGCGAGTGCGACGCGAATGCTTTGCGCAGCGTCTCCAGCCGCTTCTCGTCCGTGTCGGTCGCGGCGATCTGCGCGTTCGGGAACATCTGCGCGAGCTGCCTCGTCTTTGTGCCGCGCCCCGCGCACAGGTCCACGATCGTTCGCGGCTGCAACCCCGCGAGACTCTCGACCGCCCCCGCCGACGAGTCGTCCTGCGCCCACACGTCGTGCCGCATCGACAGCAACTCGTGCAGCTGCGTGAAGTTGCCCGTGAACACCGCCCGCCCCGGCGCATCGTGCGGCGCGGTGTTCGGCACGCTGATCGACGCGTGCGCGACGTTCAGGATCACGGGCGCCTCGATCAGCCCGTGCACCGCCAGCGCGTGCGCGCCCCGCTCACCCTCGCGCTGTGTCCACCGATCGATCAGCCACCGCGGGATGCTCGCCGCGACACTCAGCCGCTCCGCCGGGTCCTCCGGCAGCACCGCCGCCGCGAGCCGTCGCCACGTTCCGTCGGCCATCGGCAGCCGGTCCATTGGCAGAGCGCCGGCATCCACGCCGCTCTCGGCCGTCGTTCGATCCGCCTCCGGCGCAAGACGCGTCAGCTTCCGCAGCACCGCGTTCACCAGCGCGCCCGCACCCGGCCGCACCACCAGCTTCGCCCACTCAACGGCGTGGTTGATCGCCCCGTGCGCGGGCACGCGATCCAGCAGCACGAGCTGCGCGGCACCCGCCAGCAGCACGCCCTTTACCCTCGCCTCGAGCTCGTCAAACGGCTGCGTCAGGCACGCCTGCAGCAGGAACCGCAGCGTCAGCCATCGCCGCACCGCGTGATCGTGGATGGCGTGCGCGAGCGCGAGATCCAGGGGCGAGAGCACATCCGTGCTCCCCGACCGCTCCCGCGCCTCCTCCATCGCGTAGATATCGAGTTCGGGAAAAAGGCGGGCCTGGTGCGCCAGCGTCCTCACCGCGAGGTGTCTCGCCGCGTCGCCGAGCGGGGGGACTTGATGTCGTGTCGTCGGGGGCACGACCGAGGGTAGTCGTTGCCGCGATCGCTTTCGCCCGGGCCAACGCCCATAGCGTTCATCGCGATGCCCCACCCCGCCGATCGCGGCAATGAAACCCCTCAACCAGCGGGCGACTCCGCGCGCCACGCGAGCGGCATGCTCGCGGGCATGCGCATTCGGAAGAAACTCATCTTCCTTCACACCGCCTTCTCTCTCGTGCTCGCGGCGATCCTCTGGCTCGCCCTCCAGCCCGCGGTTCAGCAGGTCGTGCAGCGTGCGGAAGAGCACGAGGCTCGCGTCGCACTCGGGCTCCTCCTCGCCGCGGGCGTCGCGACAGACGATCGCCCGAGCGAGCACCTCGTAAGCGCCCTCGGCCCTGATGTCCGGGTCCGCTGGGGCACGGCATCGCTTCTCAATATCCCGCCCGAGCACGAGACCGCGGCCCGCGCGAGCAGATCCCCCGTCGCATTCCTCGACGCCGACGGCCACGTAACGGCCGCCGCGTACCTGTCCCCGCCCGCCAATGACCGAGACGGCACCTTCATCTCCGTCACCGTCCGGCAGGATTCGTCCCGCGCCGCAGTCACGCGACTCTACGTCCTCATGACCGTTGCGCTCCTTGCGGTCTACGCCCTCGTCGCCGCGGCCCTCGAGATCTTCGTCCTCCCGCGACACGTCTACGAACCCATCCGCGCCATCC
>JAEYNG010000324.1 GCA_023412695.1 Planctomycetota bacterium
CGCCGTTGGTGTAGGGGCCCTTGTCCGAGAGGGACTTGATGTACTCGATCAGGCCGTTGACTTCGATGTCCTTGAGCACGCCGGCGTAGAGCGGCATGCTGGTCGGGAAGCCCTGGACGATGTGGCGCTGGGAGTACAGGATGTTGTCCCGGAGCCAGGTCTCATCGGCGAGGTGCTTGGAGCCGTCGGCGTAGGTGTTCTCGTAGCCGAACCAGTTCTTCCACGTCGGCCCGGTGTTCTTCGAGCCGTCGATGCTGTGGCAGGTGGCGCAGGCCCGCTTCACCGCGGCGATCTTGCCGATCTCGATCGGGGGCATGTTGCCGCCGTCGTAGGGGTCGGCCCACGCCGCGAGCGTCTGGGCATACTCCTCGGGCGTCAGCACGACGAGGCCGGCGACCATCTCGGAGTGGTTGTTGCCGCAGTACTCGGCGCAGAAGACCTTGTGGCCGGCGAAGTCGGTCTTGCCGGTGTCGGGGTTGATGCGGGTCCACGTGCCGTCCTGGCCGCGCTGCGTCGGCTCGCGCGCCTCGAACCACATGCTGGTGTAGCGGTTCGGGAAGACGTCCATCTTGGTGCGGAAGTCGGGGATGAAGAAGGAGTGGATGACGTCGGCCGAGTGCATGATCAGCTTCACGGGCCGGTTGGCCGGGACGACCATCATGGGCACCGTGTTCCCGGTGTCCATCAGCGTGACGTAGTCCTTCGGCGGGCACTCCGCGCCGTTGCGGTAGACCGCGGTCCACTGCCACATCTGGCCCTTGACCTGGATCTCCTCGGAGTCGGAGGGCGCGGCGAGCTTGTTGACGTAGCCCTCGAAGCCCCAGAAGAAGATCGGGACCATCACCAGCAGCGGGATGATCGACCAGGCGAGCTCGAGCGGCGTGTTATGGGCCGCGGACGCCTGGTAGTTGGTCGCCGCCTTGGAGCGGTGGTACTTGAAGACGAACCAGACCATCGGGATCATCACCACGAAGAACGCGATGATGTTCACCCACACGATGAAGATGTAGAGCCACTCGGTCTCGTAGGCCTGCGTGGAGTTGCCGACGTGCCCAAACGACCACTTGTGGAGCAGACCCTCGGTCTTCTGGGCCTTCTGGGTGGCGGTCTGGGCGAGTGTCAGAAACAGGTCGGTGATCATGGCGTGGGCCCCGACAGTTCAAGGCTGGTGGTGGGACGGGCGTGAGCGGCCGGCGCGGCGTGGCGGCGTCGGCGTCGCTCGTGCACGAACAGGGCGGTGATGGTCGCGCCGAGGGCGAGGGCGGTGAGCGCCCCGCCGATCTGCATGACGCGCATCGCCTGGAGGGAATAGGAGCCGTCCTCGGGGTTCCAGTGGTAGCACCAGAGGGCGAGCTGCTCGAAGACGTTGCCGATCTTGCCGCCGGAGGCGTCCATGATGGCGAACTTGAGATTCTTGACGAGCTCCGGCGGGTACTCGAGCCCGGTGAGGTAGCGCGAGACCTTCCCGTCGGGCGTGAGGACGAACACCGCCGCGCCGTGCGAGAACTCATTGGCGTCGGGCAGGTAGCGGTACGGGAAGCCGATGGCGTCGGCCAGTGCGCGGGAGTTCTCCGGCAGGCCGGTGAGGTAGACCCACCCGTCGCGGACGGTGTCCGACGTCGGGCGGTTGTACATAAGGAGCTGGCCGGTCTTCTCGCGAGCCGCGGCCTCGGTGGTGTCGGTCGAGTCGAAGCTCGCGACCACCATGTTGAAGTTCTCGCCGACGGTGAGCTCGAGGGCGTTGAGCCCGTCGGTGAGCTTCTCCATCATCGTCGGGCAGAGAACCGGGCAGCGGTAATAGATCATCGTCAGGACGACGGGCTTGCCGCCCTTGCCGGGGAAGAGTTCGCCCAGCCTGATCTGCTTGCCCTCGGAGGTCGTGAACGGCAGGTCCTTGGGGACGGACGCGCCGAGCTTGTTCTGGAGCTCGAGGCCACGGACCGGCTTGGGCCGGTCGTCGAACTCGTCGCCCGGTCGGAGGAGCTGGGCGTTCGCCGTGCCGGCCGCGAGCGCAACGACCGCCGCGAGCGCTGCTGCGCGTCGTGCGGGGGTCGGGCTGTGGGGTCGGCGGGTCATGGTTCGTGCGGTCGGATCGGTTCTCAGCGGGTGTAGCTCTGGGCGACGCGCTTCTTGGCTTCGGCGAGCGGGACGTGGACGTATGCGCCGGCAGGGGTCTCGCCGACGGCGGGGATCTCCACCCACTTGTAGTCGCCGGCGAGGCTCGTCAGCGATTCGAGCCGGGCCTTGCGGGCCTGGATCGGCGGCGCGAGGTCGTTGCCGTAGTCGACGCGCTCCATCGCGTTGAGGCGGCTGGTGGTCTGCTGGATGTAGAACCCGTAGGTGACGACGACGGCGAACACGATCACCAGGAACAGGGCGATGCCCACGGCCATGATGCGGCCGGCGTTGCCGACCTCCGCGTGAGCCTGCTGCGGCTTCTCGTCCTTGGTGTGATCGTGCCATGCATCGACGGGGTCGTGCAGCGGCGCGGTCTCGTGGACGTGGGGCTTGTGGTGTGGGTCGCTCATGGTCGGAGCTCGCGGGATGCGGGACGTGGGTCGGATCGGGAAGGCGTGGTCGCGTCAGACGTAGTTCTTGTGCTCGAGCGTCTCGGGCAGGCGCGGGTCCTTCAGCGGGACGAGGGCCGCGGTGCCGACGCGCCAGGCAACGAAGCCGAGGAAGATGCACAATGGGCCGAGCAGGCCGAGGATGTCCAGCCAGATATGGGTGCCGAAGTCAACGCCGTGCACGATCGGGCGGACCATGTAGAGCAGGTCGATGGCGTGCATCACGAGCTGCCACGCGGCGACGAGCATCAGCAGCTTGTAGTTCCTCTTCACCTGGCGGAAGAGGAGGATGACGAACGGGATGAGGAAGTGCCCGAAGCAGAGGATCAGCCCGAGCTTCTCGTACCCGTGCGACTGCCGCAGATTGTAGAACGCCGTTTCCTCGGGGATGTTCGAGTACCAGATCAGGAAGTACTGGCAGAAGGTGATATAGGCCCAGAAAATGGTGAACGAGAGGAGCAGCTTGCCCAGGTCGTGGAAGTGCTCGGCGGTGACGACGCCCTCGAGCTTGCCGTTCATCTTCAGCAGGCCCAGGACGATGATGATCAGCGCGATCGCCGACATGATGCTGCCTGCGAAGAAGTAGACGCCGAACATGGTGCTGAACCAGTGCGGGTCCATGGTCATCAGCCAGTCGAAGCTGGCGAACGCCGTGCTGAGCGCGAACAGCAGCAGGCCGTAGGAGCTCATGCGGCGGGCCCTGGCGGTGAGCCACTTGTCGCCCGTCGCGTCCTGCCGCACGCTGTAGCCGCGGAGCTTGGTCGCGAGGACCGTCCAGATGATGAAGTACAGGGCCGCGAACGCCAGCCAGCGGCCGACGTTCAGGTACCCCGCCTTCTTCTGCAGCACCGGGTCCGACTCGCCAACCCCCTCGTGCATCCAGTGGAACAGCTTGCCGTGGAAGACGAAGACCTCGAGCACGACAACGGGGATAAACAGCAGCAGCACGACGGGGATCAGGCTCGCGACGTTCTCGGCCTGCCGCCGGACCGCGGCGGACCAGCCCGCGTTGAACTGCTGCAGGATCATCGTGAAGCCGAGGCAGCCTAGAGCGAGGCCGAGCGAGTACAGGAAGCCGACGTGGTACGCCGCGAGGGCGTGGCCCTTGCCGTGCTCGCCGGTGGTGTTCGCGCCGAGGACGGCGACGACGAGGCCAACGATGCCGACGAACCACAGCGCGGGGGCGAACTTGCCCAGCCCGCCGCGGGCGGTGGCCTCGTCGAGCACGACCACGTGGCCGTGGCCGTGCGCGGCGTGGTCATGACCATGGGAGTGTCCGGAGGCGATCTGGCTCATGGGTTCGTCTCCGAGAGGGCGACGGCGTTGCCGGCCGCGGACGAGTCGATGGAGCTCTGGCTGGAGGCCGGGCGCGACTGCTGGAGGCGGAGGCGCTGCTCGGCGGGGACGCCCTCGAGGCTGCCGGCGCGGGTCTCCTGGAGCGCCCGCAGGTAGAGCACGACGGCCCACGAGTCGCGCACGCTGAGCTTGTCGGCGTAGGCGGGCATTTTCGGCGGCGCGCCCTCGACGGTGTTGGGCACGCCGTGGCGGATCACGCTGAAGAGGTAGCCGTCCTGTCCGGTGTAGACCGCGCGGTCGCGGTACTTCGGATCGTGATAGCTCGGCACGGGGCTCGCCCAGCGCCGGCCGACGAGGCCGCCGTAGGCCCCGCTGGTGGTCTCGCCGCCGCCCTCGCCCTGATACCCGTGGCATGCGGAGCAGTAGATGTTGTACCGCTCCTGCCCGCGCTCGAGCATGTACTCGACGACCTGGGCCCGCGTCATCGGCCGGCCGTCGGCGGCGAAGTCCGCCATGACGCGCTCGAACACCGACTCGGGCACGACGGCGTGGTACGCGGGCTGGCCGGTCGCGGCGTCGGCGGGGCGGGCGGTGTCGATGCCCTCGAACACCGCCGGGTCATCGGCCAGCGACCAGCCGCGGCCGGGGTCCTCGGCGAGCATCGTGTAGCCGTACGGAACCGTGCCGCGGACGCCCGGGCGCATGGAGCGCTCGTCGGGGAAGAACGGGGCCTCGGCCTGCGGCTTGAACTTGGGGCTGTCGTCCATGTCCGGCAGGAACTGCCGTGGCGGCTTGTCGCTGCGCTCGCCGCGGCAGCCCGCGAGGCCGGAGGCGAGGATCGCGCCGATCGCGCACGCGCCGGCGAGCCGGGCGAAGCTGCGGGGGATGTTGGTGCTGGTGGTCATGTGCTGCTTTGCTGTTGAGGCTGCGTTGCTGGTCCGCCGCGACGGGGGCTCATTCCTCCACGAAGTCGAAGTTGCGTCCGCCGGCCTTCTCGAGGAGCTCGCGGGTGCGGTCGGGGTCGAACTTGGGGTCGTTCGACTCGATGCAGATGACGAAGCGGTCGTCGGACACGCGGAGGAAGCGGTGCTTCTTGAGGAGGGGGTGATACCACATGGGCAGGGCGTTGAAGGCGAACATGCCCAGCAGCGCGGTGAAGGCGGTGAAGAGGACGCCGATCTCGAACGTGACGGGGATCCAGGGCTGGAACGCGTCGAAGGGCTTGCCCTGCACGACGGTGGCGTAGCCGCGGGTGGTGACCCACCACTGGAAGAGGTATCCCACGCCCGCGCCGGCGAGGCCGAGCACGCCGGTGAGCAGCGGGAGGAGCGTGGGCTTGAGGCCCATCGCCTCGTCGATGCCGTGCACCGGGAAGGGCGCGTAGACGTCCCACCTGGTGTACCCGGCGTCGCGGACCTTCTCCGCGCCGTGCGTGAGCGCGGCGGGGTTGTCGAACTCGGCCATGACGCCGTAGACGACTTCGCCGTTCTCGGTCTTGTAGATCTTGCGTGCCTTGCTCATGCGTGTGCTCTCGGCGCGGATCCGGGGATGCAGGGGACAGGGGTTGCCGGAGGGGTCAGTAGTGCGACTCGGAGTGCCCGTGCGGGCTGGCCTCGGGGAGGATGTTCTTGATCTCGCTCATCGCGAAGGCGGGGAGGAAGCGGAGGAAGAGCAGGAAGAGGGTGAGGAAGATGCCGATGGTTCCGACGAAGGTCAGGATGTCGACGGGGGTCGGGTAGAACATGCCCCATTCGCCGGTGAGGAAGGCGCGGTGGAGCGAGGTCACGATGATGACGAAGCGCTCGAACCACATGCCGACGGTGACGGCCATCGAGACGATGAAGATCGCCAGCGGGCTGGTGCGGAACCGCTTCATCCAGAAGACCTGGGGCGAGACGACGTTGCAGAAGATCATCGCCCAGTAGGCCCACCAGTAGGGCGCGCCGCGCGACACGCCGAACGCGTCGGCGAGGAACGGCGGCATCAGGCGGTTGTAGACGAACACGTCGGCCTCGTACGGGTTGCCGGAGTACCAGGCGATGAAGAACTCCATGAAGTACGCGAAGCCGACCATCGAGCCGGTGACCAAAATGATCTTGGCCATATTCTCGAGGTGGCGCAGCGTGATCAGGTCCTTCATGTTGGGGTAAAGCTCGCGCGCGGGGATCATCAGCGCGAGCACCATCGCGAAGCCGCCGAAGATGGCGCCCGCGACGAAGTAGGGCGGGAAGATCGTGGTGTGCCAGCCCGGCAGGACCGAGGTGGCGAAGTCGAACGACACGATCGAGTGCACGCTGAGCACCAGCGGGGTGCTGATGCCCGCGAGCATGATGTAGGCCTTCTCGTAGTTCTGCCAGTGGCGGCTGCTGAAGCGCCAGCCCATGGCCAGGAGGCCGTAGATCCACGCGCGGAGCTGGTCCTGACGGATGTTGATGAACGGGGCGACGGTCGGGCCGCTGACGTTCCGCAGACGCAGGGCCGCGCGGTCGCGGAGCGTCGCGAAGTCGGGGATCATGCCCATGTACCAGAACAGCAGCGAGACCGTGAAATAGGTGCTCACCGCGAACACGTCCCACAGCAGCGGGCTGCGGAAGTTCGGCCAGATGGCGTTGGAGTTGGGGATCGGGAAGACCATCCAGATCATCCACACGCGCCCGACGTGGATGCCGGGGTACGTGCCGGCGCAGATGACCGCGAAGATGGTCATCGCCTCCGCCGCGCGGTTGATGCTCGTGCGCCACTTCTGCTTGAGAAGGCACAGAATGGCGGAGATGAGCGTGCCGGCGTGGCCGATGCCGATCCAGAACACGAAGTTGGTGATGTCCCACGCCCAGCCGACCTGGTTGTTCAGGCCCCAGACGCCGACGCCCGTCACCAGCAGGTACAGGATCATCAGCGTGCCGACGCCCGCGAGCGTCGAGGCCAGGCCGAACACCGGCAGCCACCACCCGCCCGGACGCTGCTCGACATAGCCGCAGACGATCTCGGTGATGTCGTGGAAGCTGCGCTTGTTCAGCACGAGCGGGGGACGCTTCGACGGGTCGTCGATCAGCGTGCCGTCGCCGGTGCTCGGGTCCATCACGAGCGGACGGTCGGGCTTGAGGGCGCCCGACAGCCGGCCCGCGGTGATCTCGTCAGGGTGGATCGCGCTCATGCATGCGCTCCGAGAACGCTCAGGCTCAGCCGGTACCCGGCGTCCTGGTCAGCCTTGTTGGAATCGAACATCAGCCCCGCGTGCCCGCCCGCGGCCTCGTGCCCGTGGGCCGGGCCCGACGGGTCCTCGCCGTGCCGGAACGGGTGCTTCCACAGGTCGCGCCGGTGCTCGTCGGTCACCAGCTCGGGGTTCGGGTTGCGGACCGCGAGCATGTGCGTCGTGCGCGGGCGGGTGTTGAGGAAGCCCAGCAGCGAGTAGCTCCGCCCAGACTCCCGCATGTTCAGCACGCGGCTGCCCTTGCGGACACTGCCGTCTGCGCCGGTGTACTCACGCGTGTCCGCGAGGTCGCCGAACACGATCGCGTCGGTCGGGCAGGCCTGCTGGCAGGCTGACTGCACCGTGCCGTCGGGGATCGCCTCGAGGCCCTTGAGCTTCACCTCGATGCGGGCCTCGTTCACGCGCTGCACGCAGTAGCTGCACTTCTCCATCACGCCGCGCGAGCGGACCGTGACGTCGGGGTTCATCTGGAGCTTGGTGATCTCATCGAGCCGTTGGCGCAGCCGCGGCGGGATGAGGTTCACGTTGCGGGGCTTCGCGCCCACCGCGTCCATCGCGCCCGAGCCGATGAAGTCGCCGTTGAGCTTCTTCACGCCGTAGTCGAAGTAGTTGAACCGGCGCACCTTGTACGGGCAGTTGTTGGCGCAGTACCGCGTGCCGATGCAGCGGTTGTACACCATGTAGTTCATGCCTTCGGGCCCGTGCACCGTCGCGTTCACCGGGCACACCGTCTCGCACGGCGCGTTCTCGCAGTGCACGCACGCCACCGGCTGGAACGCGATGTCGGGGCTCGGGTCGTGCCGGTCGTGCGACGTGAAGTACCGGTCCACGCGGATCCAGTGCATCTCGCGGCCCTTGTTCACCTCGATCTTGCCGACGACGGGGATGTTGTTCTCCGCCTGGCAGGCGACGGTGCACACGTTGCAGCCGATGCACAGGTTCAGGTCGATGCTCATGCCCCACTGCGGGCCGCGCGCGAAGTCCGGCGGCCGGCCGGTCTCTCCCTCGGTCGCGGTGTCGCGGGTCACGTCCGACATCGGCGGCGGGACGAGGTTGCCGCGCTGCGGGTTGACGTACGCGTTGACGTTGGCCGGGGTGTGGGCCAGTTCGCCCAGCCGCTCGGCGAAGTTCAGCTCGCGCCGCTGGCCATAGGCATCGACGAGCAGGTGCTGCTTCTCGGCGTCCGACATGCCCTTGAACGGGTCCGCGCCGAACTCGTTCCACGCCGGCAGGTCCGCCTCGCGGACGATCGCGCGGCCCTCCATCGAGCCGTGCGACTGCGTCGTCGAGATCTCGTACCACGCCGGGCCGTCGCCCGCGCGACGCACCGTCGCCGCCGCGGCGACGCGCCGGAACCGCCCGCCCGCAATCGGGTACGCGTTGAAGCCCACGCCCGTGCCGACGTGACCGCACACCGTGCGGCCGTAGCCCAGCGCGATGACGATCGTGTTCTCGGCGATGCCGGGCACCGCCCACGCCGGGACGAGGATCTTCCCGCCGTTGGCCTCGACCTCGATCATCCGGCCCTTCTGCTTCTTGTCGGTCGGGTCGGTCTGCTCGATGCCCAGTCGCTCCGCGGTCGCAGGGCTGATCAGCGCCGCGTTGTCCCAGCAGATCTTGCTCGCCGGCTCGGGGACCTCGTGCAGCCACGCGCAGTTGGCGAACCGGCCGTCGCCGACGTTGCCGGTGACCAGCACGACCTCGAGCCCGTCGGCGGTCACGCTCTGCGGCCGCCAGTCGGCCAGGGCGGCGGCGACACGGTCCGCCGCGCCCGCCGGGGCCGCGGGCGTCTCCGCCGCGACGAACACGCCGTTGTGCAGCGC
>JAEYNG010000327.1 GCA_023412695.1 Planctomycetota bacterium
CCTCCAAACCCGCCGCCGCCCACACCGACAACGGTCGCGGCCGCGCAGCGCCCACCGCCCGCCGCAGCGCGGACCTCCCCGCCGAGGTCCTCCACAAGTGGCTCCGCGACATGTACCTCATCCGCGAGTTCGAAGTCCGCTGCGCACAGGCCTACCAGCAGGCCAAGATCGGCGGCTTCTGCCATCTCTACATCGGCCAGGAAGCCTGCGCCGTCGGCACCATCGGCTGCACCAACCACGACGATCCCGTCATTACCGCCTACCGCGACCACGGCCACGCCCGCGCCCGCGGCATGGACCCCGGCGCATGCATGGCCGAGATGTTCGGCAAGACCACCGGCTGCGCCAAGGGCAAGGGCGGCTCGATGCACATGTTCGACCGGCCCAACTGGCTCTTCGGCGGCCACGGCATCGTCGGCGCGCAGACGCCGCTGGGCGCGGGCCTCGCCTTCGCCTCGCGCTACGAGTGGGAAGTCCTCGGCAAGGCCGTCACCCGCCCCGACGGCTCCCCCGCCGAGCCCGGCGAGAACATCCCGGCCAAGAAGAAAGTCTGCCTCTGCTACCTCGGCGACGGCGCGCTCAACCAGGGCGCGCTCCACGAGGCCATGAACCTCGCCGGCCTCTGGAACATCCCCGTCATCTACATCGTCGAGAACAACCGCTACTCCATGGGCACCGCCATCGAACGCGGCACCACCATGGCCAAGAACCTCCTCGCCAAGTCCGCGGCCTACGGAATCGAGGGCCTCAAGATCAACGAGGACGAGGGCCTCGACATCCTCAAGCTCTACGACAAGCTCAAGCCCTTCGTCGACGAGTGCCGCGACAAGCAGCGCCCCGGCTTCGTGGACCTCGCCACCTACCGCTACCAGGGCCACTCAATGTCCGACCCGCAGAAGTACCGCACCAAGGACGAGGTCGAGGGCGTCAAGAAGAAGGACTCGATCGACCGCCTCGCGCTCCACGTCATGAACGAGCGCAAGAGCCTCTCCGAGGACGCCTGGATCGCCATGCAGAAGGACGTCAAGGCCGAGGTCGCCGCCGCCATGCAGTTCGCCGAAGAGTCCCCCATCCCCGACCCCGAGGCCGAGCTCTACTCCGACGTCTACGTCAACATCCAGAAGAACCTCTCCCCCACGCGCGACTACGTCCAGGGCGCAAAGAACCCGCTGCTCTAACGAGACGCCGGGGCTGAGCCGCTCTTGGTGAAGCCCCGGGTTGGGCAAACCGCACCTGGCTGCAATATCGCCTCGCTGTTCCAAAGCCCGCTCCTGCGGGCTTGTTCACGTAGAACCCTTCTCCAAATCTCCGCCCCGTGATACCATCGTTGCGGAAGCAACGCCATGCCCGACCTCCCGATCCATATCGATCAGGCTCACCTTGCCGACTTGTGCCGTCGTTGGAAGGTTGCTCAGCTCTCGCTCTTCGGGTCCGTCCTACGCGACGACTTCCGCCCCGACAGCGATGTCGATGTCTTGGTGACATTCTCGCCCTCCGCCCGCCCCACGCTCTTCGACCTCGTGTCGATGCAGACGGAGCTCGAAGCCCTGTTCGGCCGCCCGGTTGACCTCGCTGAGCGTGAGTCGGTCGCCCGCAGCCCGAACGACATCCGTCGCCGCGCGATCCTGAACTCCGGCAGGGTGCTCTATGCCGCATGAACGCGACATCGCCGCGATGCGCGACATGCTGCGATGCATCGAGATCATGCTTGATCACGTCGGCACGCACCGACAGGAAACTGTCGAGCACGAGCAGGAACTGCACGATGCGGTCCTGTTCCGATTTATCGTCCTCGGTGAAGCGGCGAATCGCGTATCCGATGAAGGCCGCGAGGAGCATCCCGAGATCCCCTGGGTCCTTGCGATCAAGATGCGCAACTTCCTGATCCACGTCTACGACCAGGTGAAGTGGGAGATCGTCTGGGACACGCTGAAGCGCGACATCCCGCAACTCGAGGCCGCTTTGCGAACTGCGCTCGAACTTCCGCCTGCGCCCGGTCGCTCGCGGTCAGGCGATACTCCACCGCCCGGTCCGACAGGGGGCACGTGACAAATGCCAAAGTCCTTCATTCGCCGCCGCCCCTTGCTCTTCAGAGCATTGGCCTACACGGCGTGCGCAGCCCTCGTGCTGGCGATGATGCTCTCGCCTTCGCTCATGAACGGCGCGCAGGCCGTGGCCGCCGCCTCAAAGTGGTCGAAGTCGGCCGGTTTGCCAATCGCACTCCTCACCATCGCCGCCGCAGCACTCCTCTTCATCGCAGCAGCCAAACTCCTCCGACGGGCATTGCGCGCGACCAATCGCGACCCGACACGCAACAGCGACAGGGCGCACCGCTAGCCCCCTCCGATCTGCGTCCATCTGCGTTTATCTGCGGCTCTTCCCAACCGGTCACGGCCGCGCCTGCTGCTCAACCGCCTGCTGGAAGCCCTCAAACCCGCCGTACCTCGTGAACACGACCACCACAATCACGATGTACGAAAGGAACGCGCCTGTATAAATCGCGCGGCTCCACTTGTCCGGGTTGGCCGTCAGCGCCCAGAACACAAACACCAGCGAAATCAGGTTCACGATCGGCACCACGCACAGCAACCCGAAGATGCCCATCTTCGCGTTGTCGGATCGGAACGCCGACACGATCGACCAGATATACCCGACGAGCACGCCGACGCTGACCACCAGCATCGCGAGCCCCAGCAGCAGTTGGTTCGTCATCCCCAGCGCCGTCATCCCGCCGAAGAACGCCAGCGAGATCAACGCCAGCACCCCGAACGACGGACCGAACTCCCCGCTCCGCTCCCGGCGTCGCGGCGTCGGCATCTGCGACGCCTTCGGCGTCTTCAACACCTTCGTCTTCGCCGCCTTCCCGATCCGCTGGTTATACCCGCACGACATGCACACCACCGCCCCGCCCATCATCGGCGCGCCGCACCCCGGGCACGCGCTCGCCGTCGCCGCCGGCGACGAGTCCAGCAGGTTCGCCATCATGTCGTAGTCGTTGGACTCTGCCGCCACCGGGGGAGGCTTCGGCGCCGACGGCTTCGCCGCAGCGGGCCGGGCCGCGTTCTTCCCCGCGGCCTCCGCACGCGCCCGCTCACGCGCCGCTTGCTCGCACATCCCCTGGCACATGTACCGACCCCGCTCGTCCTTCGACCGCGGCTTCTTCGCCACATCCGTCCCACAC
>JAEYNG010000347.1 GCA_023412695.1 Planctomycetota bacterium
TCCCCCCGACCCGGGGGCGCGCCGCCCCCGGCGCGCCCCTTTTCGTTTTGCCTAGACTCTCCGCCGCGGCCCCGTAGCTCAGCGGTTAGAGCTGGGGACTCATAATCCCTTGGTCGCAGGTTCGAGTCCTGCCGGGGCCATTGGTCGTTGCGGGCGACTTTCAGCCGGAACGACCGGTCGCTTTTTTCCTCGGGTGCTTGACGCCGTTGTCGCCTGAACGGTGCGGGGTGTATCGCGCGGTCTTGCCGTGCGGCGGGGAGTGCAGTTCGAGCGGCTTGTCGAGGCCGTGGTTGATCGGCAGGAGGTCGGTCGTCGAACGCAGCGTCCGCACGAACTCGGTGAGCATCGCGGCGGTGGCCTCGACGTCGCGCAGCGAGGCGACCTCGACCTGCGTGTGCATGTTCCGGATGGGGATGCCGACGCTCAGCGCGGCCGCGCCGCCGTCGGCGATCTGCATCGCCTTGGCGTCGTTGCTCTCGGGCGAGGGGTTGGGCTCGCGCTGGTGGTCGACGCCCGCGCGGTCGGCCGCGTCGGTCAGCAGCCTTGCGAGGGCGGGGTTGGTGTTCGGACCGGCGGAGATCGAGGGGCCGGCGTCGAGCCTGATCGTGGGCGCGGTCACCTTCTGCGGGCGGCTGGGGTCGTCGATCGCCAGCGTCGTATCGACGGCGATGGCGATGTCGGGGCTGATCTGGGAGGTAGCCGTGTCCGCGCCGCGTGAGCCGATCTCCTCCTGCACGGTGCTGACGCAGTAGAGCGCGACGTCGAGCTTCCCCGCCGCGGCGCAGCGGCGCGCGGTCTCCATCACCGCCCAGAGCCCGAGGCAGTTGTCGAGCGCGGGCGCGGCGATGCGGTTGTTCCGCAGTCGCGAGATCGTCGGCGCGAACGTGACATAGTCGCCGAGGGAGACGAGTTTCTCGACCTCCTCCTTGTCGCGGCAGCCGATGTCCACCCACATCGTGTCGAGCTTGGGCACCTTCGACCGCTCATCCTCGGACTGGTTGTGGCTCGCGGTCTTGCCCAGCACGCCGGTGATATCGCCCTTCTGCCCGTGGATCACGACCGTCGCGCCGAGGACGGTGCTCTCGTCCACGCCGCCGACGGCGTCGAGGTGGATGTACCCGTTCTCCTCGATCTGCATCACCATGAAGGCGATGCGGTCGCAGTGGGCCGCGAGCATGACCCGGCGCGTCGCGCCGGGGTTGATGACCACGCTGAGGTTTCCGTGCAGGTCCGCGTCGATCCGGTCGGCGAACTTTTCGGCCCGCGCGTAGAGGAGCCGCTGGATGCGCTGCTCCGCGCCGCCCGGCGCGCCTGTGCTGATGAGCTCCTCGAGAAAGTCCCACCCCTCGCGGTTCATCTCACGCGCCATAGCTCTCCCCGCCGCGGACGTCGCGTCCCGTTTACAAAAGCGGCCCCGAGCTTCCGCGCGGCGCCGCCTCAATCCCCTCAAAGGGAATCACCGCTGCTGCTGACGCTGCCCCTCGTTGCGGTCGTTCTGCTGCCGCTGGTTCTCGTTGCGGTCGTTCTGCTGGCGCTGATTCTCGTTCCGGTCGTCGTTCTGACGGTTACGGTCACGATTCTCCTCGCGGTTCTCATCGCGGCGGTTCTCGTTGCGCTCTTCACGACGGTTCTCTTCGCGTGCCATGATTCAGACTCCTTGTGGACGCCATGTCCACGAATACACTGTGCTCGGCAATACACATGCCGATCGCGGCTTTTGTGCCGCTTATCTGCTGAATAGTCGTTCCTGCGCGTAAAGCCTTGATGGGTTGCCGATCAAAACGCAATCATCTTGCCGGCGGTCGACGACTGCCGCGCGGCATCGTGTTTCAGCTGGATTGGTGTGGCACAGAGCTTGGCGCAGCACAAACTTCTTCCCCGGGTGCGGGGAAGAGAGCGTTATGCGCCACCGAACGTTTCTTCAATGAACTTTCATCACTCCGCTGCGGCGTCAGCCGTCGTCGGCGGTGCCGGTGAGGAGTGCGGCTTCGAGCGCCGTGATCTCGTCGGGCGGATCGTCGGTCATGTATTCGGGGAGGTACTCGTTGAGCCAGGCGACGGGGTCTGCGCGGAGCGCGGCGACCTGTTCATCGCTGAGGTTGAGCTCCTGCCGGAGGCAGTTGATGGCTTGCTCGGCGATGGTGGTGAGGTCAGCAGCGTGCGGAATGCGGAGTTCGGAAGTGGGAATTGCTGACCCGGAGAATGTGTCGGTGACTAGGGACTGAGTTGGTGAAGGTGTGGGAGAGGAAGGAGGAGGAGAACAGGCGGTAGCCCCCACAGCGATGTCGGGTGTGGGAGGCGGAGGGGAGGTAGAAGGGGAAGAAAAGGCAGGAGCCCCCTCAGTCTCGCGGCGCTTCGCTTGCTCGACAGATTCCCCATGGGGGAGCTTGGTGAGTGGGGATGCGGGTGGGGTGGGCCGCGGGGAGGGCGGGCGGATGTCGAGCTGAATGTCGATTCGCGGTGAGGAGGGGGAAGCAGAGAAAGCGGAAGGAAAGGCGGTAGGAATACCGGAGCCCCCACCCCCGCCTGCGGCGGGACCTCCCCCTTGGGGGAGGTTGGGGATGCGGTCGCGGCGGTTGCCGCCGCGGGTGTGGAAACGGACGATTCTGTTTGCACCCCGTACGAGTTCATGGCCACAGTATGGAGTCTGAACGGCATCCTGTCAAGGAGTTATTTGGGCTTTTTGTTTGGGTTCCAATAAGTCCTGTTGTCGTCGCGGGTTGCGCGAGCTCTGGGGGCTGAGCAGCGTGTCAACCATTCCTTTATGACTGAATACCAACTGGAACTGCTTCGCACGTCCCTGCAGTTTGTGTCGTCGATGGCGCTGGTCGGGTCTGTGATTTACGCCGCGGTGCAGCTGCGGTCGTGGCACCGGTCGCAGCAGGTCGCGAACTTCTCGAAGCTGGTGGAGTTGCAGATGCAGCTTCGGCGGATGCGCGTGGAGCGGCCGGAGCTGGCGGAGGTGCACCAGCACGATGTCGATGATCTCGAGACGCCAAGGGACGTGCAGCACTTCTTCCTGAACCTGATGCAGCTCTCGGTGTTCGAGATCGCGTGGTTCAGCCATCAGATGGGGCAACTGAACAATGACTATTTCGAGAGCTGGGAGCGTCGCATGCGCGTCATCAAGTGCGAGAAGAGCTTTCAGAAGATGTGGGCCAAGCCGTCGATGAAGATCCTGCACGACGACTTCGAGTCGTACATGCGGTCCATCATGCAGGCGAAGGGGGACTGCGAAGAGAAGAAAGTCTCGTAGCCGGCTCAGTGCGCGCCGGGGCGTGCCTTCAGGCGCTCGGCGTTTGCCTTCAGCGATTCGGTCAGCTCGGCGCGCTCCGCTTCGCTCAGCTTCGTCGCGGAGCGGTCGAGCATCTTGCGGAAGTGCTCGATCTCCGCGGCCTCCACCGGGAACCCGACGTTGTCACCCTTGTCGTCGTCGCTGGTGACGGTGGCCTTGCCGTCGGCGCCGAGCACGGCGAACCACGGGATGCCGCCGCGATTGCTGGGGCGGAGGGATTTGAGGACGTCCGCGCCGCCGGTCATGCGATCGACGTCGATCTTGACGCTGACGTAGGCCTTGTCGATGAGCTTGGCGACTTCGGGCCTTGCGAGCCAGTCGTCCATGCGGTGGCACCATCCGCACCAGGGCGCGCCGAAGCGGACGAGCACGGGCCGGCCGGAGGACGCGGCCGCCTTCTGGGCGTCCACCAGCACCGCGCTGGCGTCCTGCGGGGGCGCGGCGTGCTGCTTCAGGAATGCGAGGACTTTCGCGGTGTCGTGGTGGTCGCCGTCTTCGAGCGAGCCGGTGTCCTGGTTGGCGACGGCCTTGCCCTCGCCGTCGAGGACGGTGAGGAACGGGAAGCCGTGCGTCTTGACGTCTGCGCCGTGGCTTTCGGCGAGGTCGATGTTCTTGCCGTTGGGGACGCCGCAGTCGGCGTGGACGACGACGTACTCGTACTGCAGGGTCTTGGCGATGTCGCGGTCCTTGGTCATACAGTCCTGGAGCCGGATGCACCAGCCGCACCAGTTGCCCCCCCACTGCACCAGCACGCGCTGGTTGTTGGCCTTGGCCTTCTTCACGGCGTCGGCGATGAGCCGGCGAACGTCGGCCTTCTCGTCGTAGAGCTTCGGCTTTGCGGGCTGCGCGGCCTCGGTCGGCGCGGGCGGGTCGGCGGTGACGGCGAGCGCGGGGAGTGCGAGCGTGGCGGCGAGGATCGCGGCGGCGAGGGTCTTCATGGGCAGGCTCCTTTGGACGCTCGCAGTGTATCGAGCGGCTTGCGGCGCGGGCCCGGACGGGGGTGCGGAAACACCGTGAAAGAATGAGCGGAGTTTCAGGCTCCTGTTATCCGGCTGTCATTCTGGCGCGGCAAGATGTTCTCAGTCAAGGAGGGCATCTTCGTGTACAGCGAACCGGCACAACAGATTTCCTACAAGCGATTCAACGAACGCGGCGCGGCAACCCCGGCACGGAAGCTCAGCCGGTGGGGGAAGGCTCGGACGGCGATCCTGCTGTGGTTACTCGGCGTCCCGCTGCCGCTGATTCTGCTGATCCTGCTGATCCGCAGCTGCATGTGAGATGTTCTTTACGCGGCGCCGAGGGCGCGTCGCTTCGCCATATCCACGTCCAAAGAGTTCGGAGAGACCTATGAAGATCAAGACGATGATGGACCTGTACATCGATCAGCTGCTCGACATCCACAACGCCGAGAGGCAGCTGACCAAGGCGCTGCCGAAGATGGCGAGGGCGGCGAGCAACCCGGAGCTGCGCGCGGGGTTCGAGAAGCACCTGCGCGAGACCGAGGAGCAGATGGAGCGCGTCGAGCGGATCCTGCGCGGGCTTGACAAGAAGCCGGGGCGGAAGGTCTGCGAGGCGATGAAGGGCCTGGTCGAAGAGGGCCAGGAGATGATCGAGATCGAGGCGGACGACGACGTCCGCGACGCGGGGCTGATCGTTGCGGCGCAGAAGGTCGAGCACTACGAGATCGCGGCGTACGGCAGCCTTCGGACGCACGCGCAGCTGCTGGGCCGCAACGGCGACGCCCGGCTGCTCGAGAAGACGCTCGAGGAAGAGAAGAACACGGACGTCACGCTCAGCGAGCTGGCGACGAGCAGCGTGAACGCGGAGGCGGCGACCTGAGCCGCGTCCGACAGGAACACTCACGCCGCGGGATCGCGGCAGAAACGGAACTTCCTATGAACATCCGAACACTGATTGCGGCGACGGGCGCTGCGCTTGCGCTTGGTCTCGCGGCGTGCGAGCAGCGCGAGGACGCGACGGGCACGAACAACACTACGGGCACAAACAACACCACCGGCGCGAGGGACACAGATTCGCCCTCGGCAACGGAGCCGGACAACACCGGGCGGAACGAGCGCGACCGCGACACGACGGCTGTGACGCCGGGCGATCAGTCGGAGAGCGAGTCGGATATCCGGATCACGGCTGAGGTCCGACGCGCGATCATGGACGACGACGCAATGTCCACGAACGCGGAGAACTGCAAGATCGTGACCAGCAACGGGGTGGTGACGCTCCGCGGCCCGGTCGACAGCCAGGCCGAGAAGGACGCGATCGAGGCGAAGGCGCGGGCCGTCGCCGGGGTCACGCGTGTAGATAACCAGCTCGAGGTGCGTACGCCTTGAGACGAAGGGGCGGTCTATGTCAGCCCGCAAACCGATCGACACTTCAGAGATCGACTCATTACCAAAGAGGTACATCATGGCAACTTCCGTCTTCTGCATCGCCCCGACTCAGCAGTGCGCCAATGACATCGTCACACGGCTGAAGAGCTCCGGGTTCTCGGGGAACGACATCTCGGTGCTGTTCCCGGACAAGTCGGGGACGAGGGATTTCGCGCACGAGAAGAACACCAAGGCGCCCGAGGGCGCGACCATCGGCGCCGGCACGGGCGGCGTGGTGGGCGGGGCGATCGGGCTGCTGGCGGGCATCGGCGCGCTGGCGATCCCGGGGCTCGGGCCGTTCATCGCGGCGGGGCCGATCATGGCGACGCTGAGCGGCATGGCCGCGGGCGCGACGGTCGGCGGCGTCACGGGCGCGCTGATCGGGCTGGGTATCCCCGAGCTCGAGGCGAAGCGTTACGAGGGCAAGATCAAGGATGGGAACATCCTGATCGCGGTGCACTCGGAGAACAACGAAGAGACGAAGCGTGCGAAGGAGATCTTCGAGCAGGGCGGCGGGACGGATATCACGACCGCCAGCGAGAAGTCCGCGGGCGATTCGAAGAAGCCGGACGTGCAGGTCCCCGGACGCGGCACGCCGGCCCGGTACTGACCTCTCTCTCTCGAACGCGGGGGGCCCCGTCCCCCGCGTCGTCTTGAAACCATGCGGCGCGGGCCCCGGCGACGACCGTCCGCCGGGGTTCCGCCTGCTCTTGACCTTCAAGTTCCTACCGGGGGCGGGGGAGTTTGAAAGGGCTCGGGATGCCTACGCAACGGATAGTGGGGATTGTGCTGCTGGTGATCGGCGTCGTGCTGCTGGTGATCGGCGTGAACGCGTCGAACTCGGTGGCGGACCAGGTGTCTGAGACGTTTACCGGTAAGTTCACCGATTCGACGACGTGGTACCTGATCGGAGGCATCGGGCTCGGACTGCTCGGGCTGCTGATGACCGCGTTGCCGGCGAGGAAGCGCGCGTAGCGAGCGGCGGACAGGTTGAATATTGATGGGCCCGGGTGCGGCACGGCACTCGGGCCCGTCGCGTTTTGGAGGAACCGAGGAAAACTCGACAAGGCTGTCAACATTCAAGGCCAAGCCGCCGATAAGCCGTTGCGGTTTGCGTTCATCCGCGTGCGGGGAGCGCTTTGACCGCACCGGAGGCACGGCTATGGCAGTCGAGCATGGTTCGGCAGAGAGGCGATACCTTCTTCTCACGCGTCGGCGACGGGTGCTTACCGGGCCCGCCGCGATCGTTTCGTGCGCGTGTCTCGCGACGACGGCGGCGGGCGGTCAGGATGATCCGGTTGGGCCGGATGTGCCGGCCGCGACGGGGGCGAAGGCGGCCCCGCAACCGGCGGCGACCCCGGTCGCGGCGGAGGACGAGCTCCTGCTGTTTGCGGATATCCCGGTGGTGACCACCGGCAGCCGGCGGGCGCAGCCGATCACGCAGTCGAGCGTGCCGATGAGCATCCTGACGGCGGAGGACCTTCGCCTGGGCGGGTTCCGCAACCCGGCCGAGGCGCTGATGTTCGTGCCAGGGATGGATGTGCTGCGGCTGGACCGGAATCGGTATGCGATCGGCGTGCACGGGCTGGAGCACGAGTTCTCCGACCGGACGTTGTTCCTGATCGACGGGCGGAACGCGGGCGATCCGCTGTTCGGGAGCGTGGACTTCCTGCGGCTGCCGCTGCTGATGGAGAACATCTCGCGGATCGAGGTGGTCCGCGGCGCGGGCGGCGCGGCGTGGGGGGCGAGCGCGTTCAACGGGGTGGTGAACGTCATTACGCAGCGGCCGTCGGAGACGCAGGGGATCCTGTTCTCGTCGGGCATCAACCACTTTGGGGACATCTTTAACACGGCGCGGTACGGCGGGACGGCGGACGGGATGTCGTACCGGCTCAGCGTCGGCTATGACCAGTGGGAGAGCTCGGACAACGCGACCGACAACGACTCCTTTGACTCCAACGACTTCGGGCGCAGACGGGTGGTCGACTTCGCCGCGGAGCGTCCGATCTCTGACTCGACGCTGCTGAGCTTCGGCGTCGGGTACGGGAACCTGACCAACGGGACGGAGGACCAGCTGGGGCTTCGCTCAGCGCAGAACTCGAACCGGTACACGGTGCGGCCGTACCTGAAGCTCGACCACGAGTTTGCGAACGGCACGGAGGCCTCGCTCCAGTACTATGGGAACTTTGACCGATCGGTGCGGCCGCGGCTGTTCCATGCCAAGTCGGCCGAGAACGACCTCGAGGGTCAGTTGAACTTCGCCCCGCGCGGCGGTCACTCGATCTCGATCGGCGGGAACGTCCGCGTGGTGTCGATCGACACGGACGCCATGGACCCGGCGGGGCTTCTGCTTGAGAACTCGTTCCTGGAGACCAGCGCGGGGGCGTACATCATCGACCGGTGGGAGGTCACGGACAGGCTCGCGCTCGAGGGCCAGTTCCGCGGGGACTTTCACTCGGCGACGCACGCGGACTGGTCGGGGCGCGTCGCGGCGATGTACGGGCTTGACGATTCGAACAATCACGTTGTCCGTGCCGGCGTGTCGAAGGGCTACCGCTCACTCGGGCCGTTCTGGCGGGAGATGGACGGGGCGGTGCCGGACATCGCGCTGGGCGCGCCGGGGATGTTCGTCCCGAACCCTGATGTCAGGAACGAACAGACATACGGGATCGACATCGGTTACAACGCGGTGTGGGGGAACGGCATCTCGACCAAGCTTACCGCGTACGCGCAGCGGTACGAGGACTTGATCGGCGTTGCGATCGTTCGTGACGATGCGCTCCCTGTGCTGGTGCAGAGCCGGAACCTTGACGGCGCGGAGGCCTACGGGTTCGAGGCGGAGGCGGCGCTTACCGGCGAGCATGGGCAGCTCGGCGCGTGGTACGCGTTCAATCAGTTCGGGGCGGACCAGGTGCAACAGTTCATCCGGGGTTTCTATCCGGCGACGCACAAGGTCGGGCTGTCGGCGCGGTGGTTCATCAACGACACGATGACCGCCAATGCGCTGTTTCGCTATACCTCGAGCTCGATCAACGACGGCGGGGACCTGGGAGTAATCGGGCCGCCGGGGCCCGAGACGTATCGGGTAGACCTCTCGATGACGTTCAAGCTTCTGGACGGGCGCGGCGAGATGACGATCGGCGTGGCAGATCTCCTTGACGAGCTCGATCAGCCGGCCCGCCAGGTCGGCGGGCTGGACGACGTCGAAACCCCCGGCCGTACGTTTTTCATGCAGATGCGTTTGAACTTCTGAACAACGGGTCAGCAGTCGGTCGCCACGACGCGGCCTCTCCCATGAACCCAACACGCAAACAACACCACTCTTCGTCTGCTCGCCCACGCCCGCCCGCCCAGGGTGCGGGCTGGATGATCCGCGGGCTCACCACATCAATCGTGTGCCTCTGCCTCGCGATCGCGGCCGCCCCGGGTGGGGCGGTGGGCCTGAACTCCGGCCGCGGCGCGACGGTGATCGTGCTGTCGAGTGACGCGGCGCCGTATCAGCAGGCCGAAGCGGGGATCCGGCGGGCTCGCGAGGGCGCAGGCGAGATCCGCACGCTCCGCGTGGACGGGCTCGCGGCCGAGTCGTTGAAGGAGCTGGAGAAGTCGGCCGACGACGTGGTGATCGCGATCGGCACGCCCGCGGCGGTGAAGCTGCACCAGTCGCTCGGCCAGGGATCGAGGCTGCTGTACTGCATGGTGTCGGACCCGGAGCGGGCCGGGCTGACGGCCGGGCGGCGAACGCCGGGCGTGACGGTCGATGTGCCGGTGAGCGAGCAGGTGGCCGTGATCAAACGCGCGCTGCCCGGCGCGCGGACCATCGGCGTGCTGCACCGCGCGTCGTCGGATCGGTCGAGAACGAACCTGGAGGCACTGCGGGCGGCGTGGGGCAGCGAGTACATCATCGCCATTGACGCCGACAAGCACAAGGACGTGGCGGCCGCGCTGCATGAACTCATCGATGCGAAGCCCGACATCATCTGGACGTTCGCCGACGCGAGCGTGTACGACAGTACATGCACAAAGGCCCTGCTGAAGGAGTCGCTGGAGGCCAAGGTGCCGGTGTTCGGGTTCTCGCTGCAGTTCGTTCGGGCGGGCGCGCTGATCGGGGTCGGCGTCACGCCGGAGGATCAGGCGGAGCAGGCGGCGCGGATGGCGGCCGACCTCACCGGCGGCAAGGACGTCCGCGCCGAGCCGACCGGGCCGCGGGTCCGGTTGGGGGTGAACACCGCCATCGGCCGGAGGATGGGCGTGCGGCTGCCGGAATCGTTCCTGCGAGCGGTCGATGAGACGTTTGGAGAGGAGTAGCAATGGGTGTCGCATCGTTCGTTCGGCTGGGTTTCGGGCTGCGGATGCGTGCGACGCTGATCGTTCTGGCGGTGCTGGCGGTCACGCTGGCGGCGGCTGGCGCAGGGTCGATCTACGCGATGCGGTCGCAGTCCCGCATGGAGCACCGGCGCGCGACGGGCGCGACAGTGAACGGGCTTGCGCTGGCCTCGCAGGTCGCGATGCTCGCCGGCGACACGCCCGAGATGGAGCGGTTGACGCATCAGCAGCTCGAAGATCAGCAGGTCGCCTTTGTGGTGCTGCACGACGGGCGCAAGGTCCGCGCGAAGGCGGTGCGGGACGAGGCCGCGTGGCTGCGCTACCTGGGACTCGCCAATCTCGACTTTGAGCAAAGCACGGACTCCGCGGAGGCGGCGCTGACGCCTCAGGTAAACGGGGTCCAGATCGCCGCGGCGCCGGTCGCCGCTCTCGAGGCGGGCGCGGAGGACCTGGGCATTCTCGACGGCGACGGCAAGGCCGCTTCGCAACCGGGGGTCGGCGGTTACGCGGTCGTGGCGATGTCCACTCGCCCGCTGGAGGATGCGATCCGTACGCGGACGTGGTCGCTGGCGGGCTTGTTTGCGGCTATCGCGCTCGGGAGCATCCCGCCGGTATGGCTGGTCGTCGGCGGGCTGACGAACAGGCTGACGCGCCTGGCGGCGGCGAGCCGCCGGATCGCCGACGGGGACCTTGAGTGCTCTGTCAATGACCACGGGCTCGATGAGGTGGGGATGGTGTCGGCGGCGTTCGAGCAGATGCGGATGAGCCTGCGTGCCCGCGACGCGGCGATGCGGCAACTGACCGACAGCCTGCAGGCGCGGGTGGACGAGCAGACGAGGGACCTTCGCGAGCGGCAGTCGGAGTTGGAGGCGGCGTTGCAACGGGCCGAGGCCGCGAGCCGCGCCAAGAGCGACTTCCTGGCGAACATGAGCCACGAGATCCGGACGCCGATGACGGCGATCCTCGGGTACGCCGACCTGCTGGGCGAATCCCAGCAGTCAGAGGAGGAGCGGGGTGCAAGCATCGCGACGATCCGGCGCTCGGGCGAGCACCTGATGGCGATCCTCAACGACATCCTGGATCTCTCGAAGATCGAGGCCGGCCGGTTCAGCGTCAAGCGGGAGCGGTGCAACGTCCTTCAGGTAGTCGCGGACGTCGTGTCGCTGCTCCGGCCGCGGGCGAGCGCGTTGGGCCTGACGCTTAGCGTGGAGTTCCCGGACCCGATCCCGCGCTTCATCCTAAGCGATGCGCAGCGGCTGCGGCAGATCCTGATGAACCTCGTGGGCAACTCGATCAAGTTCACGGAGCGCGGAGGGGTGACGCTGCGGTTTGCGGTCATAAAGGGCGCGGACGGCGCGCCGATGCTGCGAGCGCAGATCATGGACACGGGGATCGGGATCGCGCCAGAACAGCTCGCGAAGCTGTTTCGCCCGTTCACGCAGGCGGACGAGACGTCCACCCGGCGTCACGGAGGCACCGGGCTCGGGCTGGTCATCTCGAGGCGGCTGGCGGAGCTGCTGGGCGGTGACATCACCGCGGAGAGCGCGCCGGGCGCCGGCTCGACGTTCACGGTAACCGTCGCGACCGGTCCGATCGAAGAGGCCGACCTTGTGTATCAGCCGTCGGAGGCGCTCGTTTCCGTCGAGCAGGCCGCGCAGGACGCACCCGTCGCGGTCGTGCACCTGACGGGCAGGGTCTTGCTTGTCGAGGACGGCCCGGACAACCAGCGGCTGATCGGGCACCACCTTCGCAAGGCCGGCGGCACGGTCACGGTGATGGAGAACGGTCTCAAGGGCATGGAAGAGGCGCTGCGGGCGGAGCGGGCGGGGGAGCCGTACGACGTGGTCCTCATGGACATGCAGATGCCGGTGATGGATGGGTACACGGCGGCGACGACGCTGCGGAACAACGGTTACGGCCGGCCCATCATTGCGTTGACGGCGCACGCGATGAGCGGCGACGCGGAGAAGTGCCTGGCGGCCGGGTGCGATGCGTACGCAACGAAGCCGATCGACCGCGTAATGCTGCTGACAGTGTGCTCGGAGTGGGTTGAGCGGGTGCGGCGGGGCTGGCGGCACAAAGGGAAGCACGCGGCAGCGAAGGCGGCGTAGCTCACGGCGGGCCGGGGTTAGTCCCAGATGGCGCGGTAGTCCTTGGCCGACTTGCCGGCGGTCGTGAAGATGCCGAGGAACGCGTTGGACCCGTTCTTGTCGTCGAGTTCGTCGTAAAAGTAGCAATCGAGCCGCTTGGAGTTGTCACGCGTGGCATAGTCGAGCCACCGGCACGGCTTTGTCTGCTCGTGATCTGGCGCGATTCGCGTCTGGAACTCGACGTGGCCATCGGCGAACGCGATGTTGCCCTCCCAGGAATCCTCCGGGCCGTGGATCTTCAGGGTCAGCGACTCGGGATTAGCGAGCTTCGCGGCGTACGACCAGCGGTTGAGACCGTCTTCGACGCACTCTACGCTCGCGAGCTCGGGGCCGCGATTGCCCACGACCGGCTCGCTCGCATTGAATGTTGGAGCCCATCGCGGCAGGCGGCCGTCGGAGGGTTGCAAGTGCGCGTAGGAGTTGTTGGCCGTCTGGTCTTTGGAGAAGTCGGCCTTGAAGCCGGGGTCCCAGAGCGCTTCGGCCGGCCGCATCGCGGCCTTGGGATCGGTGAACTGGTATCGCTCATCGAGCTTGATGTTCGGGTTCACCTCTGCGGGGCTGATCAACTGCTCGGCCGTGACCATGCCGTTGTAGATCATCATGGACAGAATGTTGGCCGTGGTGTCCTTTGCGCGGCCGTTGAGGCTGACGGTCGCGTCCTTGGCATCAAAACGGCTTGGCAGAGGGAACCGGTCATTGTCGCCGGTCCCCCAGGTGATCAACGCTGTGACGATTGCGCGATTGTTGGTCGCGTCCGTCATCCTCTGTGAAAGGGCGCGTGCCTGGGCGATCTCGGCCGGGCTTCCGGCGACGGTGTCTTTGGTTGCGGGCGTGTCACCCGCGGTCTGCATACCGATCGCCAACGTGCCGGCGAGTGCCGTGGCGACAGTGACGATTGCGGCGAGTTCGACGAGCGTAAACCCGGAACGGTGCGTGACCATCGGCGGCTCCTGGGAGTTCAGCAGAGAACGTCGGCCGACTCCTGTGTCGCCCATACCGTACTGTCGGCGCCGCGGTTTGGTTGCGGCCAGCCTCGGCACAATCAGGCTGCCCGGCCGATCGCCGTGTCATTGGGTGCTTCCGCCGAATCCGCGGCGGACGGGAGGGGCGCGGCCGATGGCGCCTCGAAGAGGTAGCGCGTCACGTCTTCGCCGAGCGCGTGAGTAA
>JAEYNG010000307.1 GCA_023412695.1 Planctomycetota bacterium
CTCGAGCACCGGCCACTCATGGATGGCGGGGATTGAGCCAATCGGAGCCACTGAGGAGTTTCTGTACTGATCCGCGCCGGCGGCCGCGAAGTGTCATCGTTCGGAAAGCACAAAGCACATGGTTGATGAGAATCTGATTGCGTCCCTTGGCATTGCAGAAGATGAGGCGACTGCGCTGATCACGCAGGCGCTGGGCAAGTCCGTGGCGGGCGGCGACATGGAGTCGCTTCTGACGGGGCAGGTCCAGTCGTTCACGCCCGGCCAGATCTACGAGGGCCGGGTGATCGGCTTCGCCGGGGACGACGTGGTGATCGAGGTCGCGGGCCTGAAGTCCGAGGGCCTCGTCCCGCGCGAGGAGTTCGACAACGCCGACGCGATCAAGGTCGGCGACAAGGTCAACGTCCTGCTCGAGAAGATCGACGGCGACGGCGGCCTGGTCGAACTCTCGAAGCGCAAGGCCGACCGCATGCTCAACTGGCAGCGGCTCATCGACACGACCCGCGAGGGCGACGTGGTCGAGGGCCGGGTCATGCGCAAGATCAAGGGCGGCCTGCTGGTCGACATCGGCGTGCCGGTGTTCCTGCCGGCGTCGCAGGTCGATGTCCGCCGCCCGGGCGAGATCGGCGAGTACATCGGGCGCGACATCCGCGCCGCGGTGCTCAAGATCGACACCGAGCGCCGCAACATCGTCATCTCCCGTCGCAAGCTCATCGAGGAGGAGCGGGAGTCGGCGAAGAAGCGCCTCATGGAGAACCTCAAGGAGGGCATGGTCGTCACCGGCACGGTCAAGAACATCGCCGACTTCGGCGCGTTCGTGGATCTGGGCGGTATCGACGGCCTGCTGCACATCACCGACATGTCGTGGGGCCGTGTGAACCACCCGTCGGACGTGCTCAAGATCGATCAGAAGGTCACCGTGAAGGTGCTGAACATCGATCGCGAGAAGGAGAAGATCGCGCTGGGTATGAAGCAGCTCGAAGTCTCCCCGTGGGAGGAGATCGAGAAGAAGTACCCGGTCGGCTCTCGCGTCAGCGGCGAGGTGGTCAACATCATGTCCTACGGCGCGTTCGTCCGGCTCGAGCCGGGCATCGAGGGCCTGGTGCATATCTCCGAGATGTCCTGGACCCGCCGCGTCAATCACCCGTCGGAGCTGGTGCAGCCGGGCACGAACGTCGATGTCGTCGTCCTTGAGATCAATAAGGACAAGCAGGAAATCAGCCTCGGCATGAAGCAGACCGAGGTCAATCCCTGGGAGCTGGTGGGCGAGAAGTACCCGCCGGGCACCGTCATCGAGGGCACTGTCCGCAACCTCGCCAACTACGGCGCGTTCGTCGAGATCGAGCCGGGCATCGACGGCCTGCTCCACGTCTCCGACATCTCCTGGACGAAGAAGGTCACGCACCCGAACGAGGTCTTCAAGAAGGGCGACCCGGTCCGCTGCGTCGTCCTCGATGTCGACCGCGAGAAGCAGCGTGTGGCCCTCGGCGTCAAGCAGCTCCATGAGGACCCGTGGCTCCACGCGATTCCCGACGCCTACAAGCCGGGCATGGTCGTCCGCGGCAAGGTCACCAAGATCACCAACTTCGGTGTGTTCGTGGAGCTCGAGAACGATCTCGAGGGCCTGCTGCACATCTCCGAGCTGGCTGATCACAAGGTCGAGAACCCGATGGACGTCGTCAAGCCGGGAGACGAGGTGGACGTCAAGATCCTCCGCGTCGATATCGATGACCGGAAGATCGGTCTGTCGCTGAAGCGGGCCCAGTGGGGCGACACCTCGGGCACCGAGGCCGCGGCGGAGACATCGGCCACTCCGCGCAAGGAGGGCAAAAAGGCTCCGAAGCGCGGCGGCATGGACAACGATCACGGCGCGATGGGTACGGACAAGATCGTCCTCTGATCGAGCCGTTGTCTGGAAACTTCAACACGCCCGGTCTGCTGACGCAGGCCGGGCGTTTTCATTTGGTGAGGAAATGATCGGGGTGATACGGCACCGACAGGATCGACCTGCCGTATAACCTGCTCAGCACAGGGCGATGAAGCTCAGGACGGCGAGCAGGGCGATCTTCTTGCGGTTCTCGGTAAGCTGGGTGAGGGCGGCGATCATGTCTTATCTCCAGTTGTCAGAGGACTTTAGAACAACACTCATGCCACACGAGTCGCCGATGTGCCAGCCTGTGCCAGCAGGCCCCGTGGGCGGGCCTGTGGTCCAGTAACGTAAAACCACCGGAGCAGGTGATGAGATTCCACAACGCGGTACGTTGTGTTTGCGCAGCGATGTTCGTGTTGTTCACCGTCAACATGGCCCATGGTGGCCACGTCACGCCGGCACAACCGGCAAACTTGACAAGAGAGGAGGCGCCGTCCCCCGCGGCGGCGATCGCCGCGTATCGCGTGGTCGATGCATGGGTCCGGTCGTGGGAGGTCCCGGCAGCGGCTCCGGCCGTGTCCGGGCTCGATTCGCTGGGCGGGGTGCATGTCCAACTCCGGCTGGATGGGGAGCTGATTGGCCGCGGACAGGCGATGGTCCAGCCGGGGCAAGGAGCTGGAGCGACACTCTGGGAGGCGGCAGGGCGGGCGATCGATGAAGCACGGCCGCGACTGGTTGTTCCCAACGATTTGAATCGCGATGCCGCACTTCGGGAGCAGGCGGGGCGCATCATGATC
>JAEYNG010000377.1 GCA_023412695.1 Planctomycetota bacterium
GACCACAGCAGGCCGCGCGACCGGAAGACCGAGTTGGGCTGGTTTGCCTCGAACAGCCCGGTGAAATACGGTGTTGAGACGACGAGCCACACGGCCCCCGCCGCGGCGGCGATCCAGATCGCGACCGCGCTCCACCCCATGATCCGCTGATTGCGAGTTGCCACCGTGCCGGGCACCGGACGGGAGAACATCCCCAGCCACGCCGCGCCGATCGCCGCGCCTGCCAGCACGATCACGCCGAGCCACCACGCCCCGCGGCCCGCAACCTGCTCTGCGCTCGGGCCCGTATCAACATACGCTCCGACGGAATAGCAGAAGAACCCCAGCCCAAAGACGCCGTACACGATGCTCGGCACGCCCGCGAGATTGTTCACGGCGATACGAACGATCGAGATGATCAGCCCCTGCTTGGCGTACTCGCGCATGTACAGGGCCGCGATCACGCCCAGCGGCACGACAACGATGCTCAGCAGGATGGTGAGCGTGACCGTGCCGAAGATCACCGGGAAGATTCCGCCGGCGGTGTTCGTGTCGCGCGGCTCGTCGAGCAGGAACTCCCGCCACCGCTCGAAGTACACGCCCAGCTTCCCGCCGAGCCCGAGCTGATTGGCCTCGAACCCCAGCACCACCTGCGACACCCGGATCGGCTCGTCCGCCTCGGTCTGACGGATCGGCGCGAACCGATTGCTCGTGCCCTCACGCACGATCAACCGCATCGCCGCGTCCTCGGCGTCGATCGCGTGGATGCGTGCCAGGATCGACTGATACTCGTCGTTCAGCTCGCGCGTTCGACGCTCAAACTCGGCGCGTTCTTCTGCCAGCCGCGTCTCGGACATATCGGGCGCAGCCCACGGCCGTTCAACCCAAGCGCCGAGCAGAGCGGCGATCCCGACGCACCAGGCAACCGTCGCGCCGAGCCGACGCACGGTCGGTCGATGAGTCACGCCGGTTCCGGAGCGGCCTCCTCCCAAGGTCAGAAACGCGGCGTTTCCGAGTGCCGCGACAGCAAGTCCGGCGATCCCAATCCAAAGGCCATACCCGATCGGCTCAAAGCGCCCGGACTTCGCTCGAGCCAGTTCGATCTCGGCGTTGCGATATCGGAGACGAGCGGCCTCGAGATGTCGGTTCACCTCCCCCACTTCGTGCTTCTGCATGTGCGCGACGCGCCGCGCAATCGCCCGCGAGCCTTTGTGCACCTCTTCGAACTTGGCCCACGCATGCTCACCCTCTGCAAGGAACGTCCGCCGCCGCACCCTCTGCCCGCCGCCCTCGGCCTCGCCGATGACAACTTGCTCGAACCGCAGCCCGTCGCTCATTCGGCCTTCGGCGGCAACCTCGCCGGCAGGGAGAACAACCTCCTCTTGACGAACGACCGCCTCGGGGACACCGATCCACACGCCCCAGTCCAACCGTTCCAGAATCACCGCCCGCGGCTCGGGCGCGTTGCTCGCGATGGTGTACAGCGGCACCCACCTGAACGGCTCACCATAGATCTCGCGGTTGCCGACACGGTACAGCCGCCGGATCGGCCGACCCGCAGCATCAACCGCGTCCGGACCGAGTTGGCCCGATTCACGGCGCGAGTCGAGCTCAGCCTTCTCCTGCGTACCGGGGTCATACGCCTCGTCCCGCACCGGCAAGCCCAGCAGCGTCTCGCCGGTGTGCAGCGTCACGCGTTCGATCGGCCGCGGCCAGAACGTCTTCAGCCCCATTACAAATACCAGCGAGAGCAGCAGCACGATCATCAGTGTGCACACCACCATCGCCATGCCCGTGAGCCAGACGATCGGCTCACCGCGTGCCGAAAGCGGCGTCACCCGGCGTGCCGGGCGAGAGGACGTGGAAGGATTTGCAGGAATCGCACTCATCGACTGTGACAACCAGGTTGCAGGATCACAACCCCGCCGTACGCCTCCGGAATCGCTGCCGCACAATCTCCGCGAGGGTGTTCACGACGGCGGTCATCGCGAAGAGCACCAGCCCGCACAGGAACAGCACGCGGTAGTGCGTGCTGTCGACCGGGGCCTCGGGCAGTTCGGTCGCGATGTTCGCCGACAGTGTCCGGAACCCGGAGAACATGTTCCAGTCCATTGTCGGTGTGTTGCCCGTCGCCATGAGCACGATCATCGTTTCGCCCGCCGCGCGACCGAGGCCGATCATGATCGCCGAGAAGATCCCCGACGCCGCGACAGGCATGACCACGCGGATCGCTGTCTGCCAGCGCGTCGCGCCCGCGCCGAGCGACGCCGACCGCAGCGCGGGCGACACGCTGCTGAGGGCGTCCTCGCTCACCGTATAAATGATCGGGATCACCGCGAAGCCCATGATTACCCCGACAATCAGGCTGTTCCGCTGGTTGAACGGGCCGAAGACAAAGTCCCGCGCGTCGAAACCGATGGCCGTCAACCCCGCCGCGAGCGCGGCGGCGATCGCAAGGCTCGCGCCGCCGACTGCGAGCAGCATGCCCATCTCCGCCGCCGCCGCCGAGAGACCGACGCGCAGCCGCGCCGACCGGTGCACAAGCGGCTCGATCAGCCGCGACTTCAGGAAAAACGCCCCCACCATCGCCGGCGCGATCATCAGCACGAACCAACCCGGGTACGCGCTGCCGATGACGCCGTCGAGCCACAGCCGAAAATCCGCGCGGGCGAGGCCGTTCTCGCGCACGACTTCCGCAGTCGCCGGGTCCGTTAACGAGCCCGAAGGCTCAACGACCTTCCCATCACGGAAGTACAGTCCCTCTTGCTGTCGGAGCCTGCGCGAAAGCCGATCGTCGAGGCTTTCCCTCGCGCCGACCCACGAGGGAACGCGCGTCTGCTCGACAGGCCGATACGAGCCCGCCAACACCAGCACGTCCGCCTCGCTCGGCGTGAACAGTGTCGCCTCGACCGCACGGCCGATCGGCACGGCGGCCAGGAACCCGATCAGCGTCGCCGCACCCACCAGCAGCAAGTGCTGGAAGCTGCGGAGCCGACTGGTGACCCGGACCGGGAGCATCTGCCACGCGTGCGCGGCGATGAGCACGGTACACGGCACGACAACGAACGACGCCAGGATGGCATCCAGCCAGTCGCGTGCGAGCGGCGCAATCACCATCGCAGCGATAAACCCGAGCACCACCGACGGGAGCGACGCCATCGCCTCGACCACCGGTTTGATGCGGTTACGCACCGACGGGTGCAGCATCTCGCTCGTGAAGATCGCGGCGAGCACCGCCAGGGGCACCGCGAACAGCATCGCGTACACCGTCGCTTTGAGCGTACCGAAGATCAGCGGCGTCACGCTCAGCTTCGGCTCCGCGGCGTCATCACCCGACGAAGACTGATACACGAACTCCGGCTGGCCGTCCCCCTCATACCAGACCTTCCCGAAGAGCGACGACCAACTCGCCTCCGGGTGCTTGGGGTCCATGTCCCACACCCGATACCGGCCGTCAGCGAACAGCGCGACAAGCCCGTCGTTCTTTGGCGCGACATCCACAATCACCGCCGTCGCGGCGTTTGCCGCCGCGATGTTCACAATCCGCTTGCCGCTGGTCATATTGCGGACCGACACCCCACCATCTTCGACACCCGCGACGTACGACCGGTCACGCTGGCCGATGCCCAGCGCCACGACCGGCGACTCGCCGACGTCATGCTCGTGCGCAACCACAAGACGACGCCGGTCCGGCGTGTCCGCCGCTTCGTCTCGAGCCACGAACAGCCCGATCGCCCGTCCGTCTTCCAGTCCCGCAACAAGCGTCTTGGCTCCGAGGATCATCGAGGCCGACACAATCCGCGCGGACCCATCGGC
>JAEYNG010000384.1 GCA_023412695.1 Planctomycetota bacterium
GTGCAGGGCCGCGGTCCCGCGGCCGCAGGTGCAGCTCCGAGTCCCCCGTGATCAGCCTCGCCCCGCGCGAGAACACGACATACGCCCACGCCCACTGGATCATCACGATCAGTTTGTTCCGAAACCCGATGAGCTGCGCCACGTGCAGCGCGGCCCACATCAGCCACGCGATAAGCCCGACGACTCTTACCCCGAGCACGACCCCGACCGCGTGTGCGCGGCCGATCGTCGCCATGTCCCCGAGGTCGCGATACTCGAATCGCTTCTGCGCCGTGCGGTCGATCACCAGGTCACCCGTTCGCCCCTCGCGTGCAAGGACCTTCGCCACGTACTTGCCCATCTGGATGGCCGGCTGTGCGACACCCGGTACCTGTCGCCCGCTCTTCGGGTCCACGACCTTCGCCAGGTCCCCGATGACGAACACCTCCGGATGCCCCGGCACCGTCAGGTCCGGCTTGACCTCCACACGTCCCTGCCGGTCGTGCCCGCCCGGCAGCAACGCCCCCAGTGACGATGCCCGCACGCCCGCCGCCCAGAAAACGCACCCCGCATCGATCCGCTCGTTCCCGATGGTCACGCCGCGTTCATCGATCGCCGTCACCAACGCCCCCGTCCGCACCTCCACCCCGAGCGCCTGAAGGTCCGTTTTTGCGCGCGCGCTCAAATCCGGCGTGAACGCAGCAAGCAAACGATCCTGTCCCTCGACGAGCACGATCCGCGCGGTCGCGGTGTCGATCGACCTGAAATCTCGCGGGATCGACCGCCGCGCGATCTCCGCCATCGCGCCCGCGAGCTCCACACCGGTCGGCCCGCCGCCGACAACCACGAACGTCAGTCGCGCACGCCGCGCGGTCTCATCCTGCTCCCGTTCCGCGGCCTCAAACGCCAGCAGAAACCGCCGCCGGATCTCGACCGCATCCTCGACCGTCTTCAACCCCGGCGCGAAGGCCGCCCATTCGTCGTTGCCGAAGTACGAGTGCGTCGCGCCGGTCGCGACGATCAGCGCGTCATACGGAACCTCGCCATCGGCAAGCCGCACGATGCGTGCGTCAACGTCGATCCCCGTCGCCTCACCGAGCAGCACGCGGATATTGCGATACCGCGACAGCACCTTCCGAATCGGGTACGCGATCTCCGCGGGCGAGAGCGACGCCGTCGCGACCTGGTACAGCAACGGCTGGAAGAGGTGATGGTTCCGGCGATCGATCAGCGTTACCTGGATCGGCGCATCCGCCCGGCGCGAGCCAAGCCCGCGCGCCGCGTTCAGCCCGCCGAACCCGCCACCGATGATCACGACGCGCACCGGCACGACGAATGCTAAGCGCACGCTCGACGCCGACAGATTCAGTTGTACACTTCATCATGCTCCGCCGGCTGTTCTTCGACGATTTCGACGTTCGTGCAGCATTTGCGCGGCGGTTGCACTCCTCGTGGCTCACGCGTGCGATCCGGGCCGGCGTCAAAATGCCGCGGATCCCTACCCGTCTTGTCCGGGACGGGGGCTTTGCCGAGGTCGTCAGCACCCCCGAGGGCCGGGCGTGGGCCGACCGCTGGTGGGCCGAGGCGCTCGAGACCCCGGACCCGCCCTGAACGTGGGCCGCCATGCCCCAACTCCCCTCAGTGCCCCAATCTTCTCGCCGATGGAACGGGTAGAGTGTTTCTCGGCCCCGGCCGTTCCGGCCGCGGCCACACGTTCCGCGGAGTTTCAGAATGTCTGACACGCCTTCTCCAAGAGCAACGTCCACCCGCCTGAGCAGCAGTTGGACGCTCAAACAGGGTATCTTCTTAACGGTCCTGCTCGTCTTCGGAGCTTGGGGCCTCGCGGACGCGCTCTACTTCTATCCACGTCGCGGCCTCGAGGACGCCTCGTTCAAGCTCCGTAACTACCTCGCCGCCGCCGCCGAGGCCGGCCGCCTCGTCCCGTCTCAAATCGCCATCCCTGATCTCCGCGCCGCGCACGATGAGCTCGTCCCGCGCATGGAAGAACTGGCCAAGGCCGCGAGCTCGACGACGCTCGAGGCCCCGCGCGCAAAGTTCGACTTCGCCAAGGCCCAGTGGCTTCAAGCACTGGCCCGCACGTGGCGCCTTGTTCCGGAGCCGCAGGTCGTGGTCTCCCCCGGCGATCTGCCGAAGGACGTCTTTGTCGACGCCGCGACCCGGACTGTGAAGTACGACCCGATCAAGGGCATCGGCCTCGTTACATCCGACGGCAGCGCGCCGACCGAGCTCGCCCCGCAGCGGTTGCTCAATGAGCTCGTGCAGAAGTGGAACACAGGCGATCAGGTCAAGCCGCTCTCCGGGTATGACATGCCGCTGCAATGGGTGTTCGTGGTGCTCGGGTTTGGCGGTGGCGCGTGGATGCTGCTGACGATGGTCCGCGCCGCCTCGAAGACCTACCGCTGGGAGCCGGGCACGCAGACCCTGATCATGCCCGGAGGCAAGCGCATCGTGCCCGCGGACGTCAAGGAGTTCGACAAGCGCCGCTGGCACAAGTTCTTTGTCACGCTGCACCTCAAGGACGGCAGTTCGCACACACTGGACCTGCTCCGCTATAACCCGCTCGAAGAGTGGGTGCTCGCCATGGAGCGCACCGCCTTCCCCGAGTCCGCAGCGCCCAGGGAACCGTCGCCCGAGCCGGTCACTGTCGGAAACGCAGCCGACGAGAATCCGAAGAACTGAGCAGGCGGCGGCAGTCCGCCGCGATGACAGGGAGGTCTCGCGTTGGAACTCCTGGCGGCCAGTCTTGTCGCTCTCGGTGCGCTACTGGGCGTCGTGCTCACTGCCGCCACGCTCCCAGGGATCTGGATCATGATCCTCGTCGCGGCCGGGTGCCAGGCCTGGTTGATGCTCCGCGAGCCCCCGGCCCAGATGTTCGACTGGTGGACACTGGGCGCGTGCCTCATCCTCGCGTTGCTGGCGGAGCTTGTCGAAATCTTTGCCTCAGCGGTAGGCACGAAGAAGGCCGGCGGGACGCGCCGCGGCGCGATCGGCTCAGTCATCGGCGCGCTCGCCGGCGCCCTGCTCGGAACTGTCCTGATCCCCATCCCGATCCTCGGCACGATCCTCGGCGCGGCCCTCGGCGCTGGCGGCGGAGCGATCATCGCCGAGCGTCACAACGCCCGGAAGACCTGGCGCGAGGCCGCCACAATTGGCGCAGGTGCGGCCGTCGGACGCCTTGCCGCGACCATCGCCAAAGTCGCGTTCGCGGTCGTCGTCGCCACGATCCTTTGCGTCGCGGCGTTCGTATGAGATTCGCCGATCATGAAGAGAACGTGAAGCCGACGCGTCGCGCAATTTGCCGATCTCGGTGATGTCCCCTCATACACGCGGCCGATCCGTCCTGTAAACTAGAAGCGTCCGGGGACGGGCTTCCGCGGCCCAGGCCGGAGCGAATCCATGCGGGCGGCGGGGAGGAGTTTTCAACCCACGATGTCCACAGTGACACGACACGAATCGACGACCGGACGCGCTGACCAGCGGCCCGGCCCTACGCACTCGCGCGATGAGCAGCCCCAGCTGGATGGGGAGAGCGAAACCGGCGTCAAGCACTTTGTGCTCGACACCAACGTCCTGCTCCACAACCCCAACGCGCTGTTCGTCTTCAAAGAGAACCACGTCGTCATCCCCTTCGCCGTGATCGAGGAGCTCGACAAACTCAAGCGGCAGAACGACGACATCGGCCGCAACGCGCGCGAGTGCATCCGTCACCTCGACCGGCTCCGCTCCCGCGGCAAGCTGATCGACGGCGTCCGCTGGCCCGCCGCCAGCCCCACCGTCGGCCAGGCGTCCTCCGCCGGCGACGACGCCGCGACGCAGCTCGCCGAGGGCTGGGACGTCCGCATCGACGTCGCCGAGCACACCCGCCCGAACGTCCTGCGCGAGGACTCGCCCGACAACCGCATCATCGCGGTCGCGTGGAGCCTCCACACCCAGGGCAAGCGCGCCGTCTTCGTCTCCAAGGACCTCAACGCCCGCATCAAGTCCGATGCCCTCGGCATTCGCACCGAGGACTTCGAGAACCAGAAGGTCGACGCCGACCGCCTCTACCGCGGGTTTTACGAGATCCCCGCCGAGGGCGAGCTCATCGACGAGCTCTACTCTGAACGCATGCTCGCCGTCGAGCGTCTCGGCAATGCGCTCAACGACACCGACGAAGAGGGCCACGTCTACAAGCGCGAGCTCTTCGCCAACCAGTTCCTCATCCTCAAGGACGCCAAGGACGAGAGCCACACCGGTCTCGCCCGCCGCCTCGCCGACACCGACCACCTCATCCCTGTCAGCAACCCGCGAAAGCCGACCTTCGGCATCATCTCGCGCAACGTGCAGCAGACGATGGCGATGGACCTGCTCCTCGACGACGAGGTCCGCCTCGTCACGCTGCTCGGCTCCGCCGGCACGGGCAAGACCCTCCTCGCCGTCGCCGCGGGCATGGCGAAGGTCTTCAACGAGGAACGCTACGAGAAGCTGCTGGTCGCCCGCCCCATCATGCCCATGGGCCGCGACATCGGCTACCTCCCCGGCGACAAGGATGAAAAGCTCACCGCCTGGATGCAGCCGATTTTCGACAACCTCACCTATCTCCTCTCCACCCGCGGCAATCCCATGCACCAGTCCGCCGAGAGCCACACCACCGAGCAGCGCATCCGCAAGCTCATGGCCGACGGCAAGCTCGTGCTCGAACCGCTCACCTACATCCGCGGCCGCTCCATCCCGCACCAGTTCATGATCGTGGACGAGGCCCAGAACCTCACCCCGCACGAGATCAAGACCATCGTCTCCCGCGTCGGCGAGGGCACGAAGGTCATCCTCACCGGCGATATCCAGCAGATCGACAACCCCTACCTCGATCAATCCTCCAACGGCCTGTCCTACATCGTCGAGAAGATGAAGGGCCTCCCTATCGTCGGGCACGTCATGCTCACCAAGAGCGAACGCAGCGAGCTCGCCAGCCTCGCGGCGAGCATGCTGTAGAAAGCGACGCCATGCCCGCCGAAGTCCGAGTTTCCTTCCTCCCTGCCGCCGCGCAGGGCGCCACACTCGCTGGCGCGCAGGTGGTCATCGTGGACCTCATCCGCGCATCGACCTCCATCTGCGCCGCGCTCCACGCGGGCGCGGCGTCTGTTCGCCCTGTTCTCGAGCCCAACGATGCCATCGAGCTCCGCCGATGCCTCGCCGATGGCTCATGCGTCCTCGGCGGCGAGCGAGCCGGAATCCTCATCCCCGGCTTTGACCTCGGCAACTCCCCGCGGGAGTTCACCGGCGACCGCGTCCGCGGCCGGCACGTCATCTTCACCACCACCAACGGCACCCGCGCCATCCACGCCGCCGCAGCAGCCAGCGCGTCACGCATCCTCGTCGGCTGCCTCGCAAACCTCACCGCGCTCGTGAACAATCTCGCCGCCGATGGCCGCCCGGTCCACATCCTCTGCGCCGGCACCAACGGCGAGCTCTCGATGGAAGACCTTCTCTGTGCCGGCGCGATCGCCGACCGCCTCATCCATTCCGCCGGCATGCGCTACACCCACGCCCGCGGCGACGAGGCCCGCATCGCCCAGCGCCTCTTCCAGGGGGGCGATCACCGGCCGCGCCACGTGCTCGAGACGCTCATGACCTCCCGCGGCGGACGCAACCTGCTCGAGATCGGCCTCGAAGCCGACATCTTCGACTGCGCCCGCATCGACTGGCTGCCCGTCGTGCCGGTGTTCGAC
>JAEYNG010000387.1 GCA_023412695.1 Planctomycetota bacterium
CGACGATCCAGCCTCGATCGACCATGAACTCGTACGCCTCCTGTGCGGCGGCGGATCGCGGCCGATCGCGCAGCAGCCGCTTGAGAACGAACCGCGCGGAGACCTCGTCGTTTTTCTTGAGGTACCACCGGGCGGACTCCAGCAGTTCGTCCGCGGCGGAGTCGTCGAGCCGTGCAACGAGCGCATCGTCAATGCCGGCCGCCTGTGCCTGCGCGGGGTAAAGCGAAGCGAAACGGCGGACGAGGACCTGGGAGTCGAGCAGCGGGGAGCCGTCGTAGCGTGGGCCCTTGTACCGGGCGATCGTGGCGTAGATACGCCGCTCCATCGCCTTGGCGACGTACTGGCTCCGCGGATAGAGCTGGACGAAGAGGTCGTACGCCTCAGACGCGAGCTCGAGCTGGCGCGTGCGGTAGTAGTAATCGGCGAGCTCGATGCCCGCACGCTCGGCGATGCGGCTGCCGGGCATGCGCTCCTGCACGCGGATGAGCAGCTCCTCGCCGATGTCTTCCGCGTCGAGGATGCGGAGGCCGAAGAACTTTCGCTCCAGCCCGTTGACGTAGTTCACGCCGATGTTGAGCTCGCGCTCGACGGCGGTAGTGAAGCTCTCGGTGGCGGCGAACTCCTTGATGACGCGCTCATAGTCGTACAACGCGTTGTACTCGTCTCCGAGGGCGGTCATCGCGTCGCCGCGCATCACCAGGGCCCGTGGCAGGAGCGGGTCGCCCGAACGTTCGTTTGCCTTGATCCACGGGTCGAGGATGACACGGGCCGCGCCCGGGCGGTCCTCGGCGAGCGCACGCCTGGCATCCGCGAGCAGGGCCTCGGCGGTGCCGGGGATTGGGGCCGCGGTCTGCTCCCACTGGCCGGACTCGTCGAGGCGCAGCTCGTTGGATTGCGCCGCGACGGGCGAGCAGCAGATCAGGGCGGCGAGGATGGAGGCGATCGGGCGGGGCAGGCCGTGGGGCATGGGGACAAAGGATACACGGGGCGCGGGCCGCACGCCCGCCGCGGCCCGGTTACGCTGGGTGCGTGGAACTGACCACGCTGCGACAGTTCATCGCCATCGCCCGGGCTCGGCACATGACCAGGGCCGCGAGGCAACTCGGCGTCACTCAGCCCGCGCTTTCGGCAATGGTCAGAAAGCTGGAAGCGGAGGTCGGCGCGGAGCTGCTGTCAAGATCGGGCCGCGGAATCGACCTGACGGAGGCGGGAAGGGTGTTCGTCGCCCATGCTGAGGACGCGGTTCGTCGGGCCGACGCGGCGGTCACGGCGGTGCGCGAGGTGATGGGCCTGCAGAGCGGGTCAATCCGGATCGGCGGCGGCGCAACGGCAACCAGCTACCTGTTGCCGCGGGTCGTGTCAGCGATGCGGAGGGCGCACCCCGGGCTGCGGTTCTATGTGCGTGAGGCGGGGAGCAGCGCGGTCGCGGCGGCGGTGTCGTCGGGGGAGCTGGATGTGGGCATCGTGACGCTCCCGCTCAAGGGCCCGGAGACGGACGACCTGATGCGAATCCCGCTGGTTGATGATGAGCTGCGGCTGATCCGCCCGCCGGAGCGTGGAGCGAGGGGAAAGACGCCCGCGCAGCGCGGCACGTTCACGTGGAAAGAGATCGCCGACGAGCCGATCGTCGCGTTCGAGGCGGGTTCGGCGGTTCGCGAGCTGCTCGACCGGGCCGCGGCGGCGGCGGGCGTGTCGCTCAACGTCGTCATGGAGTTGCGGTCAATCGAGTCGATCAAGCAGATGGTGGCGGCGGGGATCGGGGTGGGGTTCGTATCGCGGTTTGCGATAAAGGAAGGCGAGGGCCAAGCGTGCCGCGATAGCCGGCTGGCGCGGTCGTTGGCGATCATCCGCAAACGCGACCGAACGCCGAGCCCGGCGGTGGCGGAGTTTGAGCGGGTGCTGCTCTCGCCGCGTCGGAGCGCGTGAGGGGGACGGCGGTGGTCATACAGTGCGCCATGGAGAAGAAGAAGCGGGACCCGAAGGTCCTGTTCGGCATCATGATGGGCATCGGCTCGCTGACGGCGGGCGCGGTGCGCATGCATATCTTCGACAGCGGGATCGACTGGTTCTTCTGGTCGATGGCAGCGGTGTTCGTCGCGGGCATCGCGATGAGCGTGTGGTACCTCAACCACCGGCGTCTGCACGCGCAGACGCGGACGTTCATCGACCGGCCGGCGCGGCGGCCCGCCGCGACGCACCATGAGGATATTGATAACCCTGATTTATCGACTCGCTGATTGTGATTGATTCGACTCATGGGTCGTGTTTGCTACCGTTGATGCAGTCACGCACACGGAGACCTTTCACCATGACCGCCCGCAAAGACCCGTTCAACGCACGCGCAACCCTCACCGCCAACGGCAAGACGTACACCTACGCCAGCCTCGCCGCGCTCGAGCAGCAGAAGATCGGCAAGCCGGTCTCGCGGCTGCCGTTCTCGCTGCGCGTGCTGCTGGAGGCGATGCTCCGGAATGTGGACGGGTTCGTGGTGACGGCCGACGACGTCACGGGGATGGCCAACTGGAACGCCAAGAGCCCGGCGAAGGCCGAGCTCCCGTTCATGCCGGCGCGCGTGGTGCTGCAGGACTTCACCGGCGTGCCGTGCGTGGTGGACCTGGCGGCGATGCGCGACGCGATGAAGAAGCTCGGCGGCGATCCCGCGGCGATCAACCCGCTGGTGCCGTGCGACCTGGTGATCGACCACAGCGTGCAGGTTGACGCGTTCGCGTCGAAGGTCGCGCTGACGATCAACTCGGAGAAGGAGTTCGAGCGCAACCGCGAGCGGTACGAGTTCCTGAAGTGGGGCCAGCAGAGCCTGCGGAACTTCCGCGCGGTGCCGCCGGCGACGGGGATCGTCCACCAGGTGAACCTCGAGTACCTCTCGCCGGGCGTGATGACCCGGCCGTGCTCGTCCGGCGACAACACCTGGGTGTACCCCGACTCGTGCGTCGGCACCGACAGCCACACGACGATGATCAACGGCCTCGGCGTGGTCGGCTGGGGCGTGGGCGGCATCGAGGCCGAGGCGGTGATGCTCGGCCAGCCGTACTACATGCTGCCGCCGGAGGTGATCGGCTTCAAGCTCAAGGGCAAGCTGCCCGAGGGCGCGACGGCGACGGACCTGGTCCTGTGCGTGACCGAGATGCTGCGGACCAAGGGCGTGGTCGATAAGTTCGTCGAGTTCTTCGGCCCGGGCGTCGCCGCGCTGAGCGTCCCGGACCGCGCGACCATCGCGAACATGGCGCCCGAGTACGGCGCGACCGTCGGGTTCTTCCCCGTCGACGCCAAGACCGTCGACTACCTGCGCTTCACCGGGCGCGAGGCCGAGGCCGCGCTGACCGAGGCGTACTGCAAGGCGAACATGCTCTGGCTCGACGCCTCGACGCCGGAGCCGGAGTTCACCGACGTTGTCGAGCTCGACCTGGGCACCGTGCAACCCGCGCTCGCCGGCCCGAAGCGCCCGCAGGACCGCGTGCTGCTCAACCAGATGAAGAGCATGTGGCGGCGCGAGCTGGTGGACTCGTTCGGCAAGAGCAACAACCGCGAGACGATCAACGTCGACCGCTGGGCGGATGAGGGCGGCGAGAGCGGACGCGTCAAGGCCCCGGGCCAGACCATGCCCGCGGTGAACGAGATGTCCGCCGGCGCCCGCGGCACGCAGCAGGCCTCGGAAACCCCCGACGCCATCCACGGTTCGGCCAAGCTCGTCGCGACGGCCAGCGCGGGCGGCCTCGCCGGTTCCGGCGGCGCGGCCGTGCAGGACCCGGGCGGCGTCTGCGTCGAGCTCGAGGGCCGCAAGTTCCGCCTCTACAACGGCGACATCGTCGTCGCGGCGATCACCTCCTGCACCAACACGAGCAACCCGGACGTGATGATCGCGGCCGGCCTGGTCGCGCGGAAGGCCCGCGCCCTCGGCCTCACGCGCAGGCCGTGGGTGAAGACCTCGCTCGCGCCGGGCTCCAAGGTCGTGACCGAGTATTACAACAAGGCCAACCTGACCGAGGACCTCGAGGCACTCGGCTTCCACACCGTCGGCTACGGCTGCACGACGTGCATCGGGAACTCCGGCCCCCTGCCCGAGCCGATCGAGGGCGCGATCAAGAAGGGCGACCTCGTCGTCGCGAGCGTGCTGTCGGGCAACCGCAACTTCGAGGGCCGCATCCACCCGGCGGTGAAGGCCAACTATCTCGCCAGCCCGCCGCTGGTCGTGGCCTACGCCATCGCCGGCACGGTGGACATCGACCTCGCGAACGAGCCGCTCGGCGAGACGAGGGACGGCAAGCCGGTGTACCTCAAGGACATCTGGCCGACGCACCAGGAGGTCACGAGCGTCCGCAACGCGTGCCTGACGTCGGATCAGTTCAAGTCGCAGTACGGCAACGTCTTCACCGGCAACCCGACGTGGAACGCCGTGCCGATCAGCAAGAGCGAGCTCTTCGCGTGGAACGAGGACTCGACGTACATCCAGAACCCGCCGTACTTCGAGAGCATGTCCGCCAGCTCGCACGAGGGCCCGATGCCCTCGATCCGCGGCGCGCGGTGCCTCGTGCACGTCGGCGACTCGGTGACCACCGACCACATCTCCCCCGCAGGCGACATCGCCGAGGCCTCCCCCGCCGGGCAGTACCTCGTGCAGAAGGGCGTCCGCAAGGCCGACTTCAACAGCTACGGCAGCCGACGCGGCAACGACCGCGTCATGACCCGCGGCACGTTCGCCAACGTCCGCGTGAAGAACAAGATCGCCGAGGAGAACGGCAAGATCAAGGAAGGCTGGTGGACGCGTGACTTCTCCGGCGCAGGCGGCGGCAAGATCGCCCCGATCTACGACGCGGCGATGAACTACAAGAAGGACGGCACGCCCTTGGTCGTCATCGCGGGCAAGGACTACGGCATGGGCTCGTCGCGCGACTGGGCCGCGAAGGGCACGATGCTCCTCGGCGTGAAGACGGTGATCGCCGAGAGCTTCGAGCGCATCCACCGCTCGAACCTCGTCGGCATGGGCGTGCTGCCGCTGACGTTCATGCCGGGCGAGAACGCGCAGTCGCTGGGCCTGTGCGGCACGGACCAGTTCGACATCGAGCTGCCGGCCGAGCTCTCGCCGCGCTGCGAGGTGACCGTGAAGGCGACCATCACGCAGGGCGAGAAGAAGGGCCAGGTCGTCACCTTCAAGACCCGCTGCCGGCTCGACTCGGCCGTCGAGATCATGTACTACCGCAACGGCGGCATCCTGCAGACGGTCCTGCGCCGCCTGCTGAACGAGAGCCGCAAGCCGGTCGCAGTCTGACGCCGTTCACATCAAGACATTCTCTGACGCCGGAGGATCCACACCTCCGGCGTTTTTTCTGCACCTCCCGCGGCCGTGACCGCACGGATATCCTCGCCCTGATGTCCACCACCGCGGCAGGCATTCTCTCCACCGATCTCGCCGGCATCCCGCTCCGCAACCCCGTCATGCTCGCCGCGGGCACCTGCGGCACCCTCGACGAGATGGCCGACGTGCTCGACCTCTCGCGCATCGGCGGGCTGGTGAGCAAATCGATCACGCCGCAGTCGCGCGAGGGCAATCCGACTTGGCGCATCCTCCCCGCTCGCGCGGGGATGCTCAACGCCATCGGCCTGGCGAACCCCGGCATCGACGCGTTCGAGTCGCACTACCTGCCCCGGGCCACGGCGCTCCCGTGCACGCTCGTCTGCTCCGTCGCGGGATTCACGGTCGAGGACTACGTGCAGGTCGCTGCCGTGCTCGACGAATGGCACGGCAAGAGCGTCGCGGGCATCGAGCTCAACATCTCCTGCCCAAATGTCAAGACGGGCACCGAGTTCGGTATGTCCCCCGCGCTCACGCGCGAGGTCGTGACCGCCGTGCGTGCCGTCGTCACGCGTTGCAGGCTCTTCGTCAAGCTCTCCCCTGTCGCACCGGAGCTGCCCCTCATCGCGCGGGCCGCGATCGAGGCCGGCGCCAACGGCCTGACGATCTCGAACACAATTCCGGCGATGGCGATCGACGTGCACTCGCGCCGGCCGCGGCTGGCCAACACAACCGGCGGACTCTCCGGCCCCGCGCTCCACCCCGTCGCCGTGCGGCTCGTCCACGAGGTCTACCGCAAGGTCTGCAAGGACACCGGCACACCGATCATCGGCGTCGGCGGCATCACCCGCTGGGAAGACGCCGCGGAGTTCATCCTGGCGGGTGCGACGGCCGTACAGATCGGCGCTGCGCTCTTTGCCGATCCACGGGCCCCGCTGGCGGTCGTTCGTGGTCTGGAGAGATGGGTCCGCACACAAGGGTGTGCGAACGTGCGTGAGCTTGTCGGCGCAGTGCGGCTCGACTGACGGAGGCAGATAATGAAGCTTCTTGCCTTGCTCGCGGCGACCTCTACGGCGCTGGCCGCCCCCCACTTCTTCCCAGCGCCGCAACCCACATCCAAGCCCGCGGAAATACAGACCGCGCCCGCCCCGAAGCGCAAGACCGAGGACCTCTCCTCGCTGCTCGAGCCGATCATCGCCAAGCACGATGTGCCGGGGATGGTCGCGGGCATCGTTGTTGGCGATCGGCTTGTCGCGGCCGGCCGCGCGGGCGTCCGCAAGCGCGGAACAACGGACAAGATCAAGATCGGCGACCAGTTCCACATCGGCTCGTGCACCAAGGCAATGACCGCCACGCTGTGCGCGATCCTCGTTGAGAAGGGCACGCTCCGCTGGGACATGACGCTCGCCGAGGCGTTCCCCAAGCTCGCACCGAAGATGCACGAGGCGTTCAAGTCCGTGACGCTCGAACAACTCTTGACGAACCGCGCGGGCGTGCCGAGCAACCTCGACGGCGGCGGACTCTGGGGCAAGCTCTGGCTCGCAAAGGGCGGCCCCGTTGCCGCAAGGAAGCTGCTGTTCGAGTCCATCGTGACCCAGGAGCCGCTCTACCCGCCCGGCACCAGGGACGTCTACTCCAACGCCGGCTTCGCGATCGCCGGGCACATGGCCGAGACGCTCGCGGGCAAGCCGTATGAAACACTGATGCAAGAACACCTGTTCGCGCCGCTGGGCATGACCCGTTGCGGATGGGGCGCACCCGGCAAGCCCGGCAAAGTGTTGCAGCCGTGGGGACACAACAAGGCCGGTGAGCCGCAGAACCCGCTGCCGAACACGCCCGACGGCAAGGGCGCGGACAACCCGCCCGCCATCACGCCCGCCGGCCGGCTGCACTGCACGCTCGGAGACTGGTCGAAGTTCGTCTCGCTGCACCTCCGCGGCGACGCGAACAACCCGCAACGCGACTGCAAGCTCGTATCCGGAGCGTCGTTCGACAAGCTGCACACGCCGCCCGATGCGCTGAGCGATTACGCGTTCGGCTGGGGCCGGCCCGTCCGTCCGTGGGCACGCGGCGAAGGCGAGGGCGCCACCGGGCACGTCCTCACCCACAGCGGCAGCAACACGATCTGGTTCGCCGTCACGTGGGTCGCGCCCGAGCGAGACTTCGCGGTGCTCGTCATGTGCAACCAGGCGGAGCGCGGCAGCAAGGCGTGCGACGAGGCCGCATGGGCATTGATCCAGCATCACCTCAAGGCCGCGGATCGCTGACGATGTCCGCAGGCGCGCCCGAGCACACACCCCGGGGTTTCCGCGACGATCGCGGCAACCCGGTCCGCGCGTTCGACTTCGAGTCCATCCGCGCGGTCGCGCCCGCCCGGGCAAGCCTTAGGCGGCTCGTGGAGGACGAGTCGTCGCTCCCGACGCGGGCCATCACC
>JAEYNG010000423.1 GCA_023412695.1 Planctomycetota bacterium
GGCTGCTACCTCGGCCAGGAAGTCGTCGCCCGGATGAACGCCCTCGGCCACCCCAAGCAAAGGCTCGTCGGACTCGATCTCTCCGGCGCCGGCAACGCCCAGCCTGTCACCGGCTCGCTGCTCTTCGCGGCCGATGACACGTCACAGCCCTCCGTAGGCGCGGTCACGTCTTCAGCCGCAAGTCCAATGCTGGGCGGACGTTCCGTTTGCTTCGCCATGGTCCGCTACGCCAACGCGAACCCAGGGTCGCAGCTCTTCCTGCAATCCAACGAGCAATCCGCTTTGGTCCCGGCGAACGTCCGGGAATCGCTTCGTTTCTGGACCCGCCCCACTCCGGCCGCCGCATCGAACTGATTTCCGGGTCAAACTGGGCAAGCCGTGCGCTTCTGTGCATGCGGATCCGGCACCCTGTGGTATAGTGCCCCGCGTGCCGCGGCTATTCCTCGCCGCGAAGGAGCCGAATCCATGAACCGCTTCCCGCTCGCCGCCACGCTGGCATTCACCCTCGCCGTCCCGGCTCTCGCGGAGCCCGCGTTCGATCTTGTCGTGAATCCCGCGCAGTCGAACGTCAACGCCACGCTTACGGTTTCGGGCGAGTCTTCCAGCGACTCGTCGCCGATCTCGGGCTCGCTCCGCATCAAGCTGGACGCCGCGAGCAACCCGGTCGCCATCGAGCTCCACGACTTTGACCTGTACATCGTGCAGCCGCTTGACTTCAACATCGTCTTCCGGATCTTCGGCATCCCTGTCGGCTCAATCGTTGCGAATGCCCAGAATGTCGCAGTTGCGTACGCGACGCCCGGCGTCATCGAAGGGCCCGTCCCCATCATCGCCAACGAGTTCACGTTCGATGACGTGCCGGCCAGTTCCTCCGGCCAAGCGTCCTACACCGCGTCCGGAACGATCTGCACTGTGCTGCAGGCCCAGAACCCGCCGCTCGCCTGCAACGGCAACCTCGACCTCGCCGAGACCGGCACGCAGATCGCCGATCAGCTCCCCGGTTCGATCACCATCACCGGCCGCTCCGCCACCGTTTCCGGAACGCTCAGCATCTCCGGGCCGCTCGACCCCGAGAACCCCTCGCTCGGCAGCCTCGCGATCAGCGGCACCTTCGTGGCCACCGGCACCATCCCCTACTGCCCCGGCGACTTCGATCAGAACGGGCTTGTCGCCGTGCCGGACATCTTCGCGTTCCTCAGTGCGTGGTTCGCCGGCCTCCCCAGCGCCAATGTTGACGGTGTCCCCGGCGTCACCGTGCCCGACATCTTCGCCTTCCTGAGCACCTGGTTCGCGTCCTGCCCCTGAGCCGACGCGCTGAACACTCGACTCCACCGCTATCCTCCGCGGCGTGCACCAGCACCCGCCCACCATCCCCGCGCTCATGGCCCCCGCGCCGCGCCGCGCGAACCCGCTGCTCCGCTCGCGTCTCGGCCTCGCGGGCATGGCCTTCCTCCTGCTCATGCTGCTCGCATGCCTCGGCTCGCTCCCGTGGACCCTCGCACGGGTAGACGGCTCGCCACGCTACGACGCCCAGGACCGCATCGCCCAGCTCATGCCCCCGTCGTGGGTCTATAGCCCGAAGCTCTCGGCCTCGGCCGACCCCGAGGAGCTTCCCGATGGCCCCCTCCGCCGGACCCACGAGATCGCGCGCCGCACCCTGCAGCAATCCAACATACCGATAACTGACGCGTCGCTGAACGCGGCCCGTCCCAGCTACGCCCTCGGCACGGACGTCCTCGGACGCAGCCTCATGGTCCGCGTTCTCACCGGCGGCGGCATCTCGCTCACCATCGGCCTCGCCGCGGCGTTCCTCTCCGTCCTCGTCGGAACGCTCTACGGCGCGCTCGCCGGCTACGCGGGCGGCCGCACCGACGCCGTGATGATGCGCATCGTGGACATCCTCTTCGGCCTCCCGTACATCCTCCTCGTCGTCCTCCTCGCCGTGGCCATCGATGCCGCGGTCGGCCGCTGGCAGTCCACAGCCGAACTCCACACCCGCTCGCAGCGCGACGCGTGGGTCGAGCGAGAACTCGCCTCAAAGCCGGAACCCGCGCGGAGCGACGCCGCGATACTCGAGTCGCTCCGCCGACAGGCTGTAGCGCAGGTTCCCTCCCGCGAGCTCTCCCCCGCCAAACGTCAGACCATCGCCGTCCTCACGCTCGTCGTCGCAATTGGCGGTGTGTCGTGGCTCACCATGGCACGCGTCATCCGCGGCCAGGTCCTGAGCCTCAAGGCCCAGCCGTTCATCGAGGCAGCACGCGCAGGCGGCACCTCGACCGGGGGAATCTTTTTCCGTCATCTCCTGCCCAACCTCATCGGGCCGATCGTCGTCTACGCGACGCTCACGGTCCCGCAGGCGATTTTGCAGGAGTCGTTCCTCAGCTTCCTCGGCATCGGCGTGCGGCCGCCCCTGCCCTCGTGGGGCAACCTGGCCGCGGAGGGCCTCTCCGAGCTGAACCCCTACCGCTCGCACTGGTGGCTTCTGCTCTTCCCGTGCCTGCTGCTCGGCACGACGCTCCTCGCCCTGAACTTCGTGGGCGAGGCGCTCCGGGAGGCTCTCGATCCGAAGCGCTCGCGCCGCCGTTAGTCCTTGAACCACTTGATGACCGAGTGCAGCGTCGCCGCGCGGCCGATCGCGCCGATCGCGTCGGTCAGCGGGATGTTCTTCGGACACACCTCGACGCAGTTCTGCGCATTCCCGCAGTCGGTGATGCCGCCCGGCCGCAGCATCTCGTCCAGCCGCGCCCCCTTGAGCGCAACGCCGGTCGGATGGAGGTTGAACAAGTCCGTCTGCCCGAACGCGAACGCGCCGACGAACGACGTGTCCCACTCCTGCTCATCGGGCTCGAGGTTGTACTGCGGGCACGCCTCGAGGCAGCAGCCGCACGTCATGCAGGTCGAGTAGACATAACGCTTCTCCTGGAGCTGCGGCAGCTCCTTCGGCCCGCCACCCAGGTGGTACGTCCCATCGACCGGCACCCATCCCTTCACGCGCTTGAGCGTCGCGAACATCCGCGAGCGGTCCACCCACAGGTCCCGGACCACCGGGAACTTGGCCATCGGTTCGAGCGTGATCGTGTCCCCGGCGTTCGGCGCGTAGTCGTCCATCAGGCAGGAGCACGACTGACGCACCTTCCCGTTGATGACCATTGTGCACGCACCGCACACCTCCTCGAGGCAGCCCGAGTCCCACACGACGGGCGTCGTCGCCTTCCCCTCGACCGTGACCGGGTTCGCCGCGATCCACTTCAGCACGGAGATAACGTTCGATCCCGGCTCCGTCGGGACCTCGCACTCCTCCCCCCGCGACGGCTTGCCCGGCCCGGCGCCCCGTGGGATCTTCACGCGGATCTTCCGCCCCGC
>JAEYNG010000476.1 GCA_023412695.1 Planctomycetota bacterium
GTCGAGCTCAGTTACACCCGCCAAACCAGGTCGAAAGGAACGCAAAGATGTCGTTGACCTCGACAGCGTCGTTGCGGTTCGTGTCGCTGCGAAGATCCCCGGCGAACCACACCGACAGGAACGAGAACACGTCCGCTGTCGTTGCCTCGCCGTCGCGATCGAAGTCAGCGGCGCACGGGTCGGCACCGTGCGTCAGGAACCACTCGATGTCCTGAACGTCCAGCGAGCCGTCGTTGTTCAGGTCGGCCGGCACAAGGTCTGCGCGGCCGGTCTTTCGAAGCTCGTGCGTGCTGATGCTGTTGAGGCCGCCGCCCTCACCACCGGGCCCAGTAGCGAGGGCCATGCAGCAATCAGGCTCGCGGAAGTTGAAGAAGTGAATCCCGATGTAGGTGTAGTCGCTCGTGCCGACCTGATTGTCGCCGTTGATGTCGGCGTGCGGGCCGGAGGTGAGGCAATCCGTGTTCGCGTCGATCATCCCGCCGTACTGCCCGACGAACGCACCGAAATCGAGGATGTCGATGACGTAATCGTCGTTGAGGTTGCCGCCGATGAGCTGGTCCGCGCCCGTGAAGTCCGCGGCATAGTTCGTGCCGACAACCTGGAGCGTCTCGTCTGTCCGGCGGAGCGTGTGCAGCCGATCTCGCGCGGTGATGCAGTCATAGAAGCCGCACGGGACCTCGATCGTCGCCGTGCCGAGGCCGCCGGTGAAGGTCATCACCTCTTCGACGGTCTGAACGTTGGGGCAGTCGCCCGAGTCGTGGAACACGAAGGTGATGCAGCGGGTGAACGGCCCGGCCGCGGCGGACTCGAGCTGCACCGCGACATCGACCAGACTGGACCCCAGAACAGTGACCGTCTGGTTCTGGCTGGTCTGGTTGCCGCACTCGTCGGTCGCAGTCCAGGTGATCGTGGTGGTGCCGACGGGGTACGGGTCCGTGAGGGCGGCCATATCGTCGCGAACGCCGACAATACCGGGCATGCCGGTGCAGTTGTCGGTCGAAACGGGATCGGTCAAGAAGGCATTGACCGAGTTCTGAATCTGGATGTTGTCGACGAGCATCGACTGCGCGCCGCCCGAAACCCCGTCCATCACAACGGAGACACGCAAAACCTGCATGCCGCCGGCGAGCGCGTTGGCCTGAGCGCGTGTGTGGTAGAACGTACCGCCGGGGAGCTGCCCCGTGTCGAAACGTGCATCACCCGCGAGCGCGAGGTTGCCGGTCGACAGCCATGTGTTCAGTGGGGGACAATCGGTGTAATTCGGCAGGCTCCCCCAGTAGACGAAGATGTTCCTGTCGCCCGCGCTGACGTCGCCGGTGTTGTCGGCATCCACGCGAACCGAGAACCGGGGCGCGCCAAGGTGGAAGCAGCCCGCCAGCATCTGGTAGTCGGCGGAGAGGTTGTTCAGCGCACTGAACAGGAACGGAACAGACGGCTCGTGGGAAACAAAGCCGTACCCGGGCGCATCCGCATCCGAATCGATCTGCAGCGCGTAGTTGCCGCTCTCGAGGACGATCGAAGCGTCCCCGCCGAAGCTCCAGCCGTTCGCCGAGTTGAGCTGGCCGTTCTCGACTGTCGTGGCAGATGCCTCACACGTGCCCGCATCGGCGTGGACCGTCACGCTGCTGGGCACGGCAAGCACCGGCGCCGTGTCATCGAGGCGGATAGACGGAAGATCGGTGGTCGCCGTCGCGATCGCCGCGCCCATGGCGTTCGTCACGCGGGTCGGCGGGAACGGATTTGCAGGCGTCCGGAAGTTGACCAGGTTCGATGTCGAGCAGACATCCGCGAGCACATTGAACGTGAGCACCGCCATGGTGGTCGGGGCGCCAGTGCCCGGCCCGCCGCCCGGAACACCGACCGCATAGTCAATATGCCCGAGCCCGGCGTTAACGTTCTCGTACACCTCGAACGTGAACGGCGCATCGCCCGGCGCCGCACTTGCGAACGAGAGCACCGCCGTGTCGTACTCCAGGAAGAACTGGCCGCCGACGACCAGCTCCGGGTTCGCGACCTGCGTCAGGTCAAGATTGACGGTGAGCGTGCTTCCCTCGACACACGTGTCGGTCGGGACGAGCGAGACATCGGTCGCGGAGGCCAACGCAACCGTGACATCGTCGAAGAAGAACCCGCCGCCCAGCACGCTGGGGACGGCCGTGCCGCCGAGACGGAAGAGCATCGTCTGGGCCGGCACGCCCAGCGGGTGGAGCGCGGCCTGGTTGAACGTGTAGTAATCCTCCCACGTGTCGCCCGTGTGGACGAGCGTGTTGTTCACATACAGCCGGACGATATCATTGGAGTCGCCGTTGGCAAAGTCGATCTCGATGCGCAGGTCGTGCCACGAGGTGTAGTCCACCGTCGCGATTGTGACCGGCCCGATGAAGCCGCCGTCGACCGGCGAGACTGTGTAGGTGATCACGTCGAGCCCGGTCGAGCCGTTGTCGGAAAGGCCGACGTACCCGACGCGGCCGCCCGAGCCGTTGTCCGGGCTGAGGCTGACGAACAGGCCGGGCTGGGCCGCGCCCGTCGCCGAGCGGAACCGCAGCGTCGAGACAAAGCGGTTGTTCGCCGCGCCCGTCGAGGACTCGCCCGCAAAGTTCAGCGGCATCGAGTTGTCGGGGTCGTTGACCGTATCTGCGGGGACGCCGCCCGGCCGCGGCGCGAAAGGCATGTCGCCGAAGGAACCGGACGTTACCGCGTTGGAAACGCGCCAGACGATGTTGCCGGTGCCGTCATCAACGACGCGCTCGTCCCACGCGGGGTTCGAGGAGCCCCAGCCGCCCTGGCCGTTGACGCTGGCGCCCGTGACAAAGCCGGTGAAATCGGTCGAGGACTGCCCGAGTGCGATCGACGCGAGCGCGGTCGCGGCGAAGCACGGGGCGAGTCGGAACAAACGCAAGCTCGGATTCATGGTTTCTCCCAGAGAAGGCAACAGCACACCGGCCGGTCCGCGAAACGTTCGCGGATGACCGGGGATGGACATGCGATGGTCGAGGAACGCCCCGGTCGAACGGAGGGCGGCTCGGAACACAAGCGGGCGGACGTGGCCCGTGCGGCACTTAGGCGTGCGAAGGAGAAATCAGCGCCGACGCCGTGGTCGGGCGATCACGCCCAGCGCGAGCACGAGTGTCGCGGCGGGCGAGGGAATCAGGATCGTCACACCCGCGCCCGACAGCGTGCCGGTGATCGGCGTCGCCGGGATTGTCGGATGGAACACGGTGGTAAAGCCGGCCGGCGTACCCGCCGAGACAAGCATGTCCACGGGGGTGAGCGCGGTAGGCGCAATCGCAAGGAACTGGAAGGTCGTCACGAGCGTCCCGGCTGGCGTGGCGCCCAGCGGCGAGCCCGGCATCGCAAACGCGGTGTAGAACCCGTCCCCGTCCTGCGGCGGATTCGGGAACGGATTCTCGTTCAGGCCGTGGCCGTCCGGCGAGAAGAACGCCGAGCTGAGCAGCGGCGCAGCGCCGGTGCCGTCAACCCCGAGGAGTTGCAGGAACGGATTCTGCCACGCAAGCACCACATCGATCGCGGACGTGAACTGGGTCTGTGAATCGTCCGAGACCGCGTACAGCCCGACACCAACCGTGTCACCGACGTTGACCACCTGATGGACGGGCCGGAACTCAAGATTCACCGCGGCGTTGCAGGTGCTGCACGCGGCGGCAATCACAGCGGCGAATGCCGCAACAC
>JAEYNG010000495.1 GCA_023412695.1 Planctomycetota bacterium
GCATGTCAAGGCCGATGTTGACGGCTCCGAAGTTCTTCGCGGCGATCGTGCCGCGGAACGCCCGGGTCGTGGTGAACGACGCGACCATCTGCGTGAAGTTCGCGCTCCAGCGTGCGGAGGCGGCGAAGGCCTCGATCGAGACGGCGCGGCCGACGACATTCCAGGTGCCGCCGGAGAGCGCCCCGCCGATCTGCGCGTTCTCGATCGTCGGGCCGCCGGTACGTCCCGAGAGCTCGAGGCTCGCGCCGAATGCGCCCTCGGAAAGGAGCGAGCCGATCCACTGCGCTTCGATGAGGTCGATCGCGGTTCCGCTCGTATCGGTCCAGCTCGTCACCGACAGCGGCGAGATCGCACCGGGGGTCGAGATGCTCGCATTGGTGACCACGCCGAGGCCGATCGAGGTCGGCACGCCCGCGAGGCCGATCGTGATCGGCACCTGGTCGTCGCCGCCGCCGACCGCGCCCCACACCAGCGTCCCGAGCGAACCGGACACCGACATCGAGCCGAGCAGCCGGGCGTTCTGCCCGTGGATCGAGGACATCGAGCCGGCGATCGTCACATCGTCGATATCCACGATGCCATCGCCGCCGCTGGTCGCGATGCCGAGCTGCGAGTTCGCGCCGGCGCCGGTGATGTTCACGTCGAACCGGCCGTCGTCGTTGCGGGACACCGTGCCGGTGCCGCCGTTGAGGAGCTGGAACTGAACGATCGTGCCCTCGGGGTCGACCTGCTCGAGGATCGCGTTGCCCCTGCCCGGGATGTCGCCAAACCTGATCTCGAGCGGGAAGAAGTCGTCCGTCGCGGCGACGTTGTTGCTCTGATTCGTGTCGTTGACCTGCTGGTTCGGTGTGATGCGGACAAGCAGGAAGTAGTTGCCGGGCTCCGCCGTGGCGGGGATATGCACCTGGTCTGCGAAATCGCCGAAGTCGCCGGATGACATCGAGATGGGTTGGCTCGGGTACGACCCGATGTTGACGTCATTGGCGTCGAAGTTGGTGTCCGTTGAGAGGAAGAAGTTGATCGACACGAGCCCGACCGCCGCCATGGGCCCGTTGTTGTCAACGAAGATCCCGGCGACGAATCGATCGCCCGGGACCAGCGGGGACGGGACATCGAACTCGTCGAAGCTGACCGCGAGGTCCGCCGCCAGCATCTGCCGCGACTCGAGCGACTCGACCAGCGAGCCCTCGCCGTGGACGTGCGGGCGGCGCGAGGATCGAGCCTTGGACGACGACTTCATCATGCACACTCCGTTCATACAGTCCGCCCGGGTTGCCGGTCGTCGCGGCGGTCGCCGCATCGACCCGGCGTTCATCCGCTCGGGCATCCGCCGCCGGCCCTGAGCCGCGGCGTCGTGGTGTTGTATGGTCAAGCGTAGGCCGGGGTTGCCCCGGCTTTCCCCTCGTTCCCCGCGTACACGGTCAGTGCGCAGACGCCGTCGGCGCTGCCGCAGGAGCCGCGGGGGCGGCGGCTTCCTCGACGCCGCTCACGCGTCGGTACTGGCCCGCCTCCGCGGCACGTGTACCGAGCCACGAGCCCGCGGCGGTCACCGCGACGAGAATGACGGCCAGCGCGGCGATCGCTCCCGACGCACGACGGGCGCCGTAACGCGCGATCCGCGGCGCGACACCCTCGGCCTCGGGCTCGGCCAGCAGCGCGGCCCCGGCGAGGCGCAGGTAGTAGTACGCCGCGATCGCGGAGTTCACGCCGAGGATCAGCACCAGCACGATCTCGCCCGCGGCGATGCCGCTGGAGAACAGCGGGAGCTTGCCGAAGAAGCCAAGCAGCGGCGGCAGGCCGAGCAGGCCGACGCACGAGACGACCATCGTCCAGCCGAGCATCGGGTCGCGCTTGCACAGGCCACGGAGGTCGGCGACGTCCTCGGCTTCTTCCGTGCCGCCCTCGGCGCTGCGGCGCTCGAGGCAGGAGATCACGGCGAACGCGGCGAGGGTCATGACGCCGTAGGTGGCGAGGTAGAACAGCACCGCGCCAAGGCCGTTGCGGGCGAGCGTCGTGTCGCCCGTGCCCGGCCCGGCGATCACGCCGACGAGCATGTAGCCCGAGTGCGCGACGGAGGAGTACGCGAGGATGCGCTTGGCGGACGACTGCATCAGCGCCAGCACGTTGCCGACGGTCATCGTGAGCGCGGCGAGCGCCCACAGCACGATGCGGAGCATGTCCGGCAGAGACTCGCCGCTGACGCCGAACCGCCAGCCCACGAGCCCGAGCAGGCTCATGATCGCGAAGAAGCCCGCGGCCTTGGGCACGAACGCCAGGAACGCCGCGACAGGCGAGGATGCGCCTTGGTAGACGTCCGGCGTATAGAAGTGCATCGGGACCGCGGCGATCTTGAAGCACACGCCCAGCACCGACAGCAGGAGGCCCAGCATCGCCAGGTCGCTGACCGCGCCGGAGCCCAGGATGCGGTGGATCTCCGCGAAGCTCGTCGTGCCGGTCGCGCCGTAGAGCATCGCAAAGCCGTAGAGGAAGATCGCCGCGCCCAGTGCGCCGAGGAAGAAGTACTTGACGCCCGCCTCCATCGACCGGTTCTTGTTGGTCGAGAGGGCGACCATGACGTAGGTCGGGAGCGAGGTGAGCTCGAGCGCGAGGAAGAGGAAGATCAGGTCGTCCGCCCCGGCGCAGAGCATGAGGCCGGTCAGGGAGAAGAGCACGAACGACCAGAACTCGCCGGTGGTGGAGCGCAGCGGCTCGAACGTCCCGCCGCGGGCGATCGACGCCTCGTACTCGCGGTCCACGCCCCCCTCGAACAGCATGAGCAGGAGCAGGCCGATCGCCGCGACGATGACCTTGGCGTACATCGCCATGTGCGGGAGCGGGCCGTTGCCGGCCGGGGTGGTGTACCATGCGAGGAAGCCGGCGGTGACGAGGGCGACCGCGGCGAGCAGGCCGCACTGTCGGCGGGTGGTGCGGTCGCGCGACAGCCCCATGACCATCACCACGCACGCGCCGACGAAGAGCGCGATCTCGGGCCAGAGCTGGGCGATCTTGTCAACCATGGGCAGTCAGTTCAGAGAGAGCAATCAGCGGACAAAGCGAATCACGGGGCGGGATCAGTGGCCGGCATCTGCGGCGACAGGGGTCGAAGTCGAGGCCGCGGGCGTCGAGGCGAGGCCCTCGGGCGAGCGGTTGAGGTAGGGGTTGTCGCGCCGCTCGGCGTCGAGCATCTGCGACATCTGCTGCGTCGGGGCCTCGAGGACCTTCAGCAGCGGGCGCGGATAGAGCCCGAGCACGACGCAGAGGATTGCCAGCGGCGCGAGGATCGAGATCTCGCGGAAGTTCAGGTCGGTCGGGAGCACGCCGTGGCCATCGTGCCCGTGCTTGGCGTCGTGGCCGTGGCCGTGATCATCATGCGGCGTCTTGAGCGGACCCCAGACGATCGCGCCGACCATGTAGAGCAGGTAGATCGCCGTGACGATCATGCCCAGGCCGGCGAAGAAGGCGAACCACGGACCGAGCTCGCCGGGCGTCGCACCGTCGAGCAGGCCTCCGCCGGCCTTCTGCCAGTGGAAGCTGTCGGCCTGGAACGCCGCGAACAGGCACATGAACTCGCTGACGAAGCCGTTGAGGCCGGGGAGGCCGACGCTCGCCATGGCGAAAAAGACCATGAAACTCGCCCAGATGGGCATCTTCGAGGCCAGGCCGCCGAGCTCCTTGAGCGAGCGGGTATGGTACCGCTCGTAGATCATGCCGATCAGGAGGAAAAGGGCGCCCGTCGAGAGGCCGTGGTTGATCATGTAGAGGATCGAGCCGGTGAGCCCGATGCTGTTGAGGGCGAAGAGCCCGAGCACGCAGAAGCCGAGGTGGCTGACCGAGGAGTAGGCGACGAGCTTCTTGACGTCGCGCTGCACCCAGCAGATGAGCCCGGCGTAGATGATGCCGATGACCGCGAGCACGCCGACGACCGGGGCGAAGTGGATCGCCGCCGCCGGGCACATGTTCAGCGCGAACTTGTACAGGCCGTAGGTGCCGAGCTTCAGCAGCACGCCCGCGAGGATGACCGACCCGGCGGTGGGGGCCTCGGTGTGCGCCAGCGGCAGCCACGTGTGCACCGGGAAGAGAGGGACCTTGACGGCGAAGCCGCACATCAGGGCCCAGAAGACCAAGCCCTGCTCGTGCAGCGGCAGGTTCGAGCACGTGTCTGCCAAGGCCGCGAAGTCGAACGTCCACGGATTGTTCTGGGCGTGGCGATACGCAACGAACACCAGGCCCGCGAGCGTGACGAGCGAGCCGGTGAAGGTGTACAGGAAGAACTTCGTGGCCGCGGCCTTGCGGTTGGTTGAGCCCCAGAGGTTGATGAGGATGTAGAGCGGGACGAGCGTGAACTCGAAGAAGATGTAGAAGACTACGACGTCGCGCGCGGCGAAGACGCCGGTCATCGCGGTCTGCAGCACAAGCAGCCAGAAGTAGTACGTCCGGACACGCTCGGTGATGGCCGTGAACGACGCGGCGACGCAGATCGGCCCGAGAAGGACCGTCAGGCCGACCAGCAGCATGCTCACCGTGTCGAGACCAAGGGAGAAGCGCAGGCCCAGCGGCTCGAACCACGTGAACGAGGCGCCAAAGGCCGGGTCGTCGGCCGCGCCGCCCGCCCAGTTGAACATCCCCGCCATGCCGGCGAAGATGCCCAGCGGGAGGAACGTCGTGGCGAGGGCGAGCATCTTGGCTTGCCGTGGCGCGGAGACTGCGACCGCGGCCGCCCCGAAGAGCGGCAGGACCAGCAGCAGGATGAGACCGGTCAGCCCGCTCATGGCCGCACCTCCCGGAGGATCAAGACGAGGGCGATGATGAGGGCGACGCCGCCAGCCATGCGGAGGGCGTAATCGTGCAGGACGCCGGTCTGCGACGTGCGGGCCGCGCCGCCGACGCCGCGGGGCGCCCAGCCGAACGCGTTGACCAGCCCGTCCACCAGGACCTTGTCGATCGCATGGAGGACGTGCGAGAGGACCCAGAGCGGCTTGACGAACAGCCAGTCGTAGACCTCGTCAACGTACCACTTGCGCTGCGCGCCGCGGGTGAGCGGCCCGAGATTGATCGAATCGGCCCGGGACTTCGCGGCGGTCGTGCGGCCGGCGAAGTGCAGCCACCACGCGATAAGGATGCCGACCACGCCGACGATACTCGAGGCGATCATCGCGAAGGTGTGCGAGTCCATCCCGAACGGATGAGCGTGCTCGTGCGCGCCGGTCGAAACGCCCGCGGTCGAGTGGTGGACCATGTGGCCGACCCAGCCGTGGGCGTCGCCGTAGACGAAGAACGTGACGATCGCGGCGATCGAGAGCACCGCCAAGGCGCCGAGGACAAAGTTGATGGCCAGCCCCGGCGGGTGCGGGTGAAAATCGCCGTGCGCGCCGTGGTGGCCGCCGGCGTCGCCGTGCGCGTGCGACTCCTCGGCGAAGTGCTCTTCCTCGGCGACAAGCTTCTTGGGGCCGGTCTCTGCGCCGAGGGCGTGCGGACCGTGGCCGGGGTCGCCCGCGTGGGCGTGGTCGTCGTGGTCGTGCGCGTGCAGCTCGTCGCCGGGCTCGAAGTGCTTCGGACCAACGAACACGCGGAAGTAGACGCGGAAGGTGTAGTACGCCGTCATGCCCGCGGTGAGCAGGAGCAGCCAGCCGATGAGCTGCAGGTGCGTGTTGCCGAAGGCGTCGGCCAGGATCATGTCCTTGGAGTAGAACCCCGCGGTGATGAACGGGAAGCCCGCGAGGTTGAAGCAGCCCACGAGCATCGCGATGCCGACGATGCGCCAGCCGGGCATCCTGCCGACGCCGCTGAGCTTGCGGAGGTCGAGCTGCCCGGCGAAGCCGTGCATCACCGCGCCGCAGGAGAGGAACAGGAGGGCCTTGAAGAACGCGTGCGTGAAGACGTGCGATGCGCCACCCTCGGCCCCGAGCACGCCCAGCCCCGCGAACATGTAGCCCAGCTGCGACACCGTCGAATACGCCATGATGCGCTTGATGTCGAACTGCGCCATGCCGATCGTCGCGGCCCAGAACGCCGTGATCGCCCCGCTCCAGGCCACCATCGGCAGAGCCCACTCGCTGCACAGGAACAACGGGAAGCACCTCGCAACGAGGTACACGCCCGCGGTCACCATTGTCGCTGCGTGGATGAGCGCGGAGACAGGCGTCGGGCCCTCCATCGCGTCGGGCAACCAGACGTACAGGAACGCCTGTGCCGACTTGCCGAACGCGCCGACCATCAGCAGCACCGGGATGAGCTGCACGAGGAAGGGGATCTGGTCGTAGTTGCCTTCCTGCGCGGCCTTCAAATACTCGGGGAACGAGCCCTCAACGCCGAACGCCGGGGCGCCCAGCAGCCGGTGGTACTCAATCGTGCCGAAGTACACGAACGTCAGCATCACGCCCAGGGACAGGCCCAGGTCGCCGATGCGGTTCATGATGAACGCCTTCTTCGCCGCGGCGACGGCGGAGGGCTTCTTGTAGAAGTATCCGATGAGCAGGTAGGAGCACAGGCCCACGCCTTCCCAACCGAGGAAGAGCAGCAGCAGGTTGTCGCCCATGACCAGCCAGGCCAAGCAGAACACGAAGAGGCTGAACGCCGCGAAGAAGCGGTTGTACCCCTGGCCGACGTCGTGGCCCATGTACTCGCTGGCGTAGAGCGCGATCAGCGTCGCCAGCCCGGTGACGAAGAGCATCCACAGCAGCGTGAGCGAGTCGATGTAGAACGAGAAGTCCGCGGTGAACGTCTCGCCGAGCGTCGAGCCATATTGGAACGTGATCCAGTCCCACGCGTGGGCGATGTGTGGCGTGGTGCCGGTGTCAAGATACGTCTTGAGGGTGAGCCCGAACGCCGCCGCGAGGCAGGCGACGGTGATCCACGCCGGCAGCTTGCTCTTGACGCGCATCGCGGCGCACAGGCCGCAGAGCACGCACGAGGCGAGCGCGAGCAGCGGGACGAACACCATCAGCGGTGCGCCCCCCGTGATCTCGGAAAGGGCCTCGCCCTCCCCGAGCGTCGGCGGCGCGGCAACGGCGGCGTTCGCGGCCGCGGCCTGCATGAACGATCCAAGCTGTGTCAGGAGGTCCGTCACGTGCTCACTTCGGTTCTAGGGACTCAAGATGGATCGCAAGGCGTCGGAACGGCAAGCGGTCAGCCGCGAAGCTCGGACCAGCGGGTGGCGTCGAGCGTCTCGCGACGGCGGAACAGCAGGACGACCAGCGCGAGGGCCAGCGCGGCCTCCGCCGCGGCGATGGTCAGCACGAAGATCACAAACGCCTCGCCCGTGTGGTTTAGGTGGTAGCGGCTGAAGGCGATTAGGGCGATGCCCGCGGCCTGGAACATCAGCTCCGTACAAAGGAACATGATGATCAGGTTCCGGCGCGTGATGAACCCGATCAGCCCGATCGCGAACATCATCGCCGATAGCACGAGGTAGTGGTACAGCGTCGCGTGGCCCATCGGCGCGGGGAACCCCTGCTGCCCGAGCGCCAGCGCGGAAACCGCGGCATCAACGAGCATGGGGCTCAAACGGCACCTCCGTGCGTGGGCGAGGGTGGCGAGTCCGGGAGCCGCCGATTCTGGGCGGCAAGCTTGATGGCCTCGTCGAACTCCACCTTCTTGCGTGCAAGGACCACCGCGCCGAGCATCGACATCAGCAGGATCACGCCCGCCTGCTCGATCGCCCCCGGCGCACCGGAAAGCAGGGAGAAACCGACGCCCTCGGGGTTCGTGATGGTCAGATCGCGCGGCCAGTTCTGGTGCGACGGCGTCACCCACCGCTCCTGCCCGTCGCCGTAGGCGATCATCACACCCCGCCCACCGGGCCCGAGCTCAATCACCGGCGCGCCCGGGCGGCCGTCGGCCAAAGCCGGGCCGCGGGCGATCCGCTCGTCGGATTCGATCACGCCGGCGTCGCGAAGAGCCTTCTCGATCTTCCCCGGAACAAGCGCAAGTTGTTGCTCAGACGTGACTTCCGCCGCGACAGGGAGGGCTTGAACGCCACGGGCGAGCATCGTCGTCGTGGAGGCCACGAGGATAAACCCGATGATCGCCGCCAGCACAGGCTCCCGGCTGAAGCGGTCGTAGTCCGCCAGTGCCTCGACCTCGTCCGCCGTGGGGGACTCGGTCGCGAGCATGATGACGAACAGATAGGTAATAAGGATGGCGCCGGCGTACACAATTACCAGTGCGAACGCCATAAACTCCGCTGACAGCAGCACATAGAGACCAGCGCTCGCGATGATGGTGAGCACGAAGTACAACGCCGCGTACACCGGCCGGGGGTGCGAGATCACCCGCAGCGACGCTCCGAGCGCGATGACGCCGAACAGGTAGAAGTGGAAGTTGGGAAGATCCCCGGTCTTGGCGGCCCGAAGGCTGATGCCGAGAATGACTGCCCCAGCGCCGATCGCGGCGATCAGCATGCCCAGGAGCTGGGGGTTCAATCCCCGTCGCGGAAGGGCGAGGGCGATGCCGATCGCGCCGATCGCACACCCGGAGTAGAGCAGGATCGGGCTGACAAGGCCTTCCAAGGTGAGGGACTCCGCTCCGCACCGGGCTTGCCGAATGGACCGGGGCGATTCGCCGCGACGCCGGTCGGGGTGCCGATGGGACGCAGAGGATAGTTGACCGGTGTCGGTGCTTCAACACGCGCCGGTTTGGTCGATGCAGGGGTGGACAAGTTGAGAACCGACCCCTGTTCAAAGGGTGCCCAACCGTTACCATCCGCCGCGTGACGCCCGAACCGTCCCAAGCTCCCTCGGCGGCCCACCCGGACAGGGTCCGCGGCCTGCTGCCCAACCTGCTGACGGCCGGGCGCGTCGCGCTGGCCATCGTCTTCTTCGCCCTGCTCTCGTGGTATCGCCACCGCGCGCCGATCGCCCCGGTTCGCGAGGGCTCCGCCCTCACCTCCGCCGACTGGCTGCTGCTGGTCGCCGCGGCGGTGTTCGGGATCGCCGCGATCACCGACGTGCTCGACGGCTACTTTGCACGCAAATGGCAGCAGGTGTCGGTCTTCGGACGGATCATGGACCCGTTCGCCGACAAGCTGCTGGTCGTCGGCGCGTTCGTCTTCCTCGCCGGACCCGGCTTCACGACCGACGGAAGCCCGGCGGAGCAGATCAGCGGCGTCTACCCGTGGATGGTCGCGGTGATCCTCGGGCGCGAGCTGCTCGTCACTTCCATCCGCGCGGTGTTCGAGGGGCAGGGGGTGTCCTTCGGCGCATCGTGGAGCGGCAAGGGCAAGATGATTCTGCAATCGCTCTGCGTGCCCGCGGTGCTGGTGCTCATCGCGCTGGCGAACCCCGCCGACCCGCTGCCCCGGCATCACGTCGCCGAGCCCGCGCGCGTCGGACGCATCGCGATCGACGTCATCGTGTGGACGACCGTGATCGTGACCGTGTGGTCGGGCCTGCCGTACATCACGCGGGCGTTCGCGATCATGCGGTCCGGGGGACCGGGCGGAGAGATCAAAGCATGACGACCCCGACCCTGAGCCCGCTCGGGCGTGCATTGGTGACCACCTTCGGACTCGGCGATCTCCGGCCCGCCCCGGGGACGTGGGGATCGATCCCCCCGGTGCTGCTCGCGGGCGTGCTCATCGCCGCGGGCTTTGGCAACGCCGTGTGTCCGATGGGCCTGATGGGCTGCGGCGTGTACAACGCGGCGATCGTCGCCGTGCTCATCCTCTTCTGCTTCGCGTGCGTGCAGTATGGCGACGCCGCGGAGGCGAGGTTCGGCCGCAAGGACCCCTCGCACGTCTGCGCCGACGAGACCGCGGGCGTGTGCATCCCCTTGCTGTTCCTCCCGCCGCAGGCGGTGGTCACGCCGGTGAACACCGCGCTGACGCTGCTGCTGGTGTTCGTCGCGTTCCGCATCTTCGACATCCTGAAGCTGCCGCCCGCCGGCGGGCTGCAGCGCGTGCCGGGCGGGTGGGGCATCCTGCTCGACGACCTCGTCGCGGGTGTGCAGGCGCTCGTCGTCGTGCAGATCGTCACGCGCGTGTGGATGTGACGTCCGCCGCCGGAAAGTCAGCTCGCCCCCTCCAGATGATCGAACAGCGACCGTGGCGCGGCGTCCTCCGCCTGTGCGCCGCACGGGGCAAGGTGCAGCATCTCGCACAGCCTGCGGGCGGTCGTCGGCGCGTGCCCGGCGAAGTCGTTGTCGAGGAAGATGAACACGTCGCGGATCTGCGGGTTCGCGGCGAGCGCCTCGCGGATGCGCTCGAGCCACCAGTTGATGTGCGGCGTCGGGTCCACTCGCTCACGCGTGCGGTCGGGGAACTGACCGTGCCTGCCGAGCCATCGCAGGTAGAGCAGATTCCCGCTGGCGAACATCGAGTGGTGCTCGGCCCACAGGTCGCTCGGCGCGCCGCCGATGCGCGTGTGCGGGGTGTCGTCGCGCGCCACGATCGTGACACCGATCGCGGCGTACTCGTTGAGGATGGCCGGGTCGCGCCAGCTCGAGTGCCGGAACTCGACCGCGAGCGTTGCCAATCGCGGCAGGTTGTGAAGGAACGCCAGCAGCTCGGCGTGCCGGTCGGCCCGGAACACCGGCGGGAACTGCAGCAGCACCGCCCCGAGCCGGTCGCTCAGCGGCGCGGCCGAGCGGAGCAGCCGCGCCGCGGCCTCACGCGTCGATTCCAGCTCAAAGTGCCCCGGCGGCGGGCCCGATGACGACGCCAGAGAGCCCGCCGGCGTCGGCCCGTGCGTCACGTCGCGGATCATCTTCAGGCAGAAGCGGAACTCCGGCGGCGTGGTCTCCGCCCAGCGCCGCACGATCGCGGCGTCGGGCACGGCGTAGAACGATGTGTTGATCTCCACCGCGTTCACCTTGCGCGAGACGTAGGCGAGCCGGTCGCGCGCAGGCAGCCCGGTCGGGTAGAACGTCCCGTTCCACTCGGGGTACGCGAAGCCGACGAAGCCGACGTGCCAGCGGGGGTGTTGTCCGGTGCCGGAGATCATGAGCAGTCC
>JAEYNG010000034.1 GCA_023412695.1 Planctomycetota bacterium
CGCCAGATGTGTATCCCGAGCAGCACACACAGCGTGGAAAACCCGGCACGGATAAAGAACCCGAGGGACCAATGCCAGTCCTGTTGAAAGCCCCCGGGCGCGGCCGAGGGAGTGAGCATCACAAAGACCCACGGCAAAGTGAAGAAGCTGGACAGCAGCGGGTCGATCGACAGCCCGATCACCAGCACCCCCGCCATCCGCACCGCGACTCGCGCATCCGCCCGCGTCATGCCCGCCAGCATACCACCGCGCCGAGGCAGTGGTGCAGACCCCTATCGCGGCCTATCTCACCCACGCGTCCTGAAACTCCATCCCCTCCGCCAGCGCGGCCGCATTCCCACGCTCCAGCATGCCCGCCACCGGGTATGCGCAGTAATCGAGCGAGAAGCTCGCCGCGGGCCGGTGATTGCCGGAGAGCCCCAGCCCGCCAAACGGCAGCTTGCTCGACGCGCCCGCCGTCCCGGCGTTCACGTTCACGCACCCGGCGCGGGCCTCGAACAGGAACCGCTCCGCGCTCTCCTGGCTCCGCGTGAAGATCGACGCCGCGAGCCCGTAGCGCGAGGCGTTGCACTGCTCGATCGCCTCATCGAGGTCCGACACGGTCGTCATGCGCAGCAGCGGCCCGAAGATCTCTTCGTCACAGCCGCCATCAAAGCCTCCCCCCGGAGTGCACGCATCCGCCGAAAACCGATCGACGAGCATCACGCCCGGCGAGATGTACCAGCCATCGGTCCCGACCCGCGACACCTTCACCGGCGCGGCCTCGAGCACCACCTGCGCCCCCGCCTTCTTCGCCTTCTGCTGGAACGTCAGCACCGCGTCGCGCGTCGCGCTGTTGATGATCGGCCCCGTGAACACCGGCTCCTTTGAGCGGGGGCTCCCGATCACCAGCCGCGATGCGCACTCGCACGCCGCCCGCAGGAAACGGTCCGCCACCGCCTCGTGCACGATCACGCGGCGCGTGCACGTGCACCGCTGTCCCGTCGTGTTGAACGCGCACCGCACCACCTCGATCACCGCCTGGCGGATGTCCGCATCGTCCAGCACCACCGCGGCGTTGTTCCCGCCCATCTCCAGCGCGACGATCCGACCCGGCCGATCGAGGTTCGACTCCAGGATGCGCCGCCCCACCGGCCACGAGCCCGTGAACAGGACCCCGTCGAGCCCGTCGTGCGTCACCAGCTTCGACGCGACATCCGCCCCGCCCTGCACAAGGTTCACCACGCCGCGGCCCTTGTTCGGCGCACCGCCCTTGGCAAGCGCCTCGGCGCGCAGCTCCACCAGCAACTGCCCCACCCCAGGGGCCTTGTCGCTGGGCTTGAAGACGACGGTGTTCCCCATCGCGAGCGCGGGCACGATGTGCCCGTTGGGCAGGTGCGCGGGGAAGTTGAACGGCCCCACGACCGCCATCACGCCGTGCGGCCGGAACCAGGTCCGCCCGACGCGCTGCGGCGCAAGCTCGAGCTCGTACCCCTCCACGCGCCGCAAGCCCCCCACCGGCGACGCGTCGAGCGTGATATCCACCTTGCTCGCGAGCGCGGAGGCCTCGCCCTTGGCCTCCCACATCACCTTGCCGACCTCGTCGCAGATCAGCTCCGCCATCCGCCCCGCGTTGGCCTTGCAAAGGTCTGCAAACTTCTTCAGCACGTGAAACCGGTTGTCACGCCCCCACCGTGCCCACTCCGGCATCGCCTCGCGTGCCGCGCTGATCGCGGCATCGACGTGCTCCGGCCGCGGGCTGCCGCGCCATACCACTTCGTCCGGCTTCGCAGGATTACGCGATTCCACCGCCGCGACGCCCTTGGTCGGCGTTGCCAGCGACACCCACTCGCCATCGACGAAGTCCGCCGCGCCGCGGCTCAAACTCGCGTGCTTCAGCACACTCATCGCTTGCTCCCCTTCCCCTTCGCCGCGGACTTCGCCCCGCCCTTGCCGCTTTGCGCAGTGCCGTTGCGGCTCCCCGCCGCGCCGCGTTCAAACGCGTCGTACGGCGTCACACCCACGCTCGCCCCCTCGCGGGCTTCGAGCGTTTCGATCGCCGAGGCCGGCAGCCGCAAGGTCTTCCCGTCCGACGCGTACACCGTCTGCACCGCGCGGAACTCCGTCTCGCCGTCAACATTCTCCATCACGCTCACGATGCCGTGCCGGTTGCACTTGTCCTCATCGACGACACCCGCGAGCGGAGCCGCGAACGTCGCTTTCACCGGCGCGAGGTCGTCGGTCCGCGCCTCGATGTGCGGCCCGCCGTCGAACGGGTCCACATGATCGCGATACGCAAACCCGAGCTTCTCCAGCATGCGCCGCGCCGGCAGCGTTTCCGGGCCCACCTGCCCGATCACGCCGCGGGCCTCCGGCGGCAGCAGCGTGAGGTAGATTTCCTCCCGCGGCATCAGCGCCGTGATGAACTCCTTGCTGTGCTGGCAGAAACGGTCCGCCTCGAGATACGTCAGGTTGATGAACCGGCGACCGAGATACTCCCACAGCGTGTTGCCCCCGCCCTCGCCCTGGTGCGTCAGCGCGCCCATCAGCTCCGCGAGCACTCGGTCCGCGAAGATCGGACGGTGCAGGCCGATAAAGTGGAACCGCACGTGCGACAGGAACCGCCCGAGCTTCTCCTTGTGGCCGCGGTATGACGGCTGGAGGATCAGCCCGCCGATCTCCGTCGGCCCGCTCTCGTCGAGCGCGAGTTTCGCGGTGATGTGCGTCGCCCCCTGCTTGAGCGACGTGCTGAACATCTCGCGCCTCTCGAGCTTGAGCGACACGTTCGGCGCGCCCGGGCCGCCCATGCTCGAGATGAGCTGGCTCGTCCCCAGTACCCCGCCCGATTCTCGATCCTCGAGCACGAACATGAACATGTCCGACCGCTGCGTCATCAACGCGCTGCCCGCGCCGGCCTCGATCGCGCTCCCCCGCCCGCGTTTGCCGCCCCTGCCCTCGCCCGCGCCCTTCGCGGCCGCCGCGCCGTTGCGGCCGAGCTTGATGAAGCACTCGCGCGACCGGAGCACCTTCTCGGCGATCAGGTCCTTGTCCGCGGGCAGGTTGATGAACTGCACCATCCGCGCCAGCTTGTACAGCGTCGCGACATCCTCGACCTTCGCTCGTCGGATCAGAAACACGTGGGCCTCCAGTGCCCGATGCTACGGCGGTCCTCGCCACCCCGCCCGAACTCGCGCAAGACCGGGAATCACCGCAGAGTCGCAGAGGTCGCACGAGCGAACCAAATCAATCTGCGCTGATCAGCGCCTGACTGACGCTCATAACTTTCCACTCTACCGCTTCTCCGCGCCCTCCGCGGTGAAACTTCTTTCGCTTTATCAACCCTCCGCCGCCGCAGCCGCCATCCCCTTCTCGATGCACGCGAACACCCGCGGCCAGTCCTGCTCCTTGAACACCGGCAGCGGCGGCAGCATCCGGATGTGGTACGGCCCGTGCCCGCAGTAGAACACCAGCACGCCCGCGTCGTACAGGTGCTTGCACAGCTTCGTGACCTTGTCCTTCCTCCCGCCGAACGGCGTGAACCGCATCATCCCGCCCGTCCCGCCCACGATGTCCGCGACATCCGGCGACGCCGGGAACCACTCGGGGTGCTTGGCCGCGAGCGCCCGCACGTGCTGAGCGAACAGCCCGTGCTGCCGCGCAAACGCGCCGCCCTCGCCGTACCACGCACCATCGCGCAGCCGCTCGAGCACGCTGATGCCGACGCGGAACGCCGGCCCGCTGCTCGTGAACGTGCCCGACAGCAGCCCCGGCCCCGGGTTGTACTCCTCGGTGAACAGCGTCGCGCACACCTGCGTCATCTTCCCCACGCAGAACACATCGATGTACTCGCCCAGCCCCATCGCGTCGTACGCGAACATCGACCCCGTCCGGCCAAACGTCTGGATCTCGTCGTCCCACACCGCGATCGAGCTCGCCTTGCACACATCCATCAGAGCGGTGAAGAACTCGCGCGGCGCGGTGTTGAACCCGCCCTCGCCCTGCACCAGCTCGAAGATGAAGCACGCGTGCTGCTTCGGGTAGCGCTCGACATACTCCCGCAGCCGCGCCACAGCCGCGTCGATCACCCGCGTCTTGCCCGACACATCACCCGCCGACGTCCGCTTCGCCGCCGCCTCGTCGTAGAACGGCATGTAGTCGACGTGTGTCGTCAGCGGCAGGCCGATGCGGTTCGCCGCGGCGTCGCCGATCTGGCTCATCGTCACCGTCCGCCCCATGAAGCAGTCCTTGAACGCGATGACGCGCGACGCCGGCGCGTGCTTCTGATAGCAGATCTTGATCGCGTTCTCGTTCGCCATCACGCCCGAGGTGGTTGTGAAGCAGTGCTGCAGCCGGCTCCCCTTCTTCGCCTCGTCAAGCAGAATCTTCGAGAACTGGTACGGCGCGTTGTTCGACAGCAGGTTGCCGTTCTGCAGCGTGTCCTCCGCCGCGCCGAGCATCGATGCCCGGATCGTCTCGGCGTCAGAGTGCCCGAAGAAGTGCACGCCGATCCCGGTGATCATGTCCCACTTCACCGACCCGTCGAGCAGCTCGACCAGCGCGCCGTTGCCGACGCCGGAGCCGAGGTACGGGTACAGCAGCCCGCGGCCGCGACTGTCCGCCGCCGCCTTCAGCAGCGCGTCGTACCCGCCCTTGAGCTCGTCCCGCGCCGGCCGCACATCGGTGATCTTCGCGCTGTGCTTCCCCACCTCCGCCACCGCCGCGTCGATCGCCCCGCGCAGCGCACCGCCCGCGGCGAACAACTGCTCGCCGACGGTCGCCGCGGACCCGGCTCCCCCATCGCCCTTCGCTGCGGCGGAGCCATTGCCAGTGGACACAGGACGATTCACGGCGGTGGTCATCTCAATCTCCGTCTTTGGTGGGCCGGCACTCCGCGCCGGCAGGAAACAGACTTCACAATCCTATCGGCTGTTTCCGCCCGCCGATTGCGCCGCTGCTATGCAGACCAACGGCCTGATCATGAGCGTTGCCTTCAGCGGCCAATGCCAGAAGGGCCGCGCCCGGAATAGCGTAGACGTCTGCTACCGATCATCGCTGCACCTGCAGGCACTCGCAGCTCAGGGCCACGAATGCTGGGTATGTCCGCCAGCAAGTGTTGGAGCTTGAGAGCTTTGGACGATCTTGGAAGCGCCGTGGGTGAACGCTCGAGTCCGGATCTTCGTGCCAGCTAGCGTTGATGGTCCGAGAGGTCCGTACCCGTAGGATTGGCTAACTCAGCTTTAAAGTTGAAAGTTCTGCGCTTTACGGTGGGGTCTGCAAACATCATGGAGTGCGACTCGGTAGAGACGAGTTTCACCATTCCGTCAACCCCAACCAGATAGCCGTTACCAGATGGCCCGATTACCAATGCCGCACCTTGGGTTGGAATCGAGACCGTTACGATCTGATCGTCGGCTGCCCCATCCAATTGCGCCTTGTACGAAGCAATGAACTGTTGCTTCACTGATTCCCCACCCGGTGGCGGCTGCACGACTCCCAGCACGCACGCGACCACTACGATTCCAACCATCCCATTCAACAAAAGACGAAGTCTCCGATTGGCCGATTCGACTTTAGTAAGACGGTCTTCCATTGTGTGCATTGTTTACTCCGTGATGAAAATGGCTCGCCCATTTGCAGAGCAACAGCTAGGGATAGGACATCCCCCCCACCCTCATCATCACCACCGCCAGCATCTGACACCTCGCGACAAAGCTCGTCAGATCGATCCACTCGTCCGTCGTGTGCAGCCCGCCGCCCTTCACGCCCACCGTATCGATCGTCGGCAGGCCCGCGGCCTGCATCAGGTTCCCGTCGCACACGCCCCCCGTCTTCCCGAACGGCAGCGCCATCCCGAACTCCTGCGACACCGACCGCGCCAGCTCCGCCAGCTTCTGCGTCTCGGGCGTCAGCGGCTTGGCCGGTCGCGCCAAGCTCGTCCGCACCTTGATCGTCGATCCAATGGTCCCCGGCTCGCGTTCGAGCTCCTTCAGCCGCAGCTCGATCTCGTTCCACGCCGCGCTGCTCGGAAACCGCGCGTTGCCCCACGCGCACGCGTACTCCGGCACCGAGTTGGTCGTCTTCCCGCCGCGGATCGGACCGATGTTCAGCACCACCCCCTCCGCGGGCCTCGACATGCCCGCGATGCACACGATCGCGTGCGCCAGCGCGTTCACCGCCGACACGCCCGAGGTGAAGTCGCGCCCCACGTGCGCCGAGCGCCCGAACGCCTCGATGATGAACTGCGCGCACCCCGCCC
>JAEYNG010000048.1 GCA_023412695.1 Planctomycetota bacterium
CCAGTCCATCGTCGAGGTAAGGCCCTGCCCGGCGGACTTTGATCGCAACGGCGTCGTCGGTGTGCCCGACATCTTCGCCTTCCTCTCGACCTGGTTCAGCGGCTGCCCGTAAGCCGACACGTCCCGCCCTGTTCGACGAGCCTCTTGAGACCGCCCCGCGCCCGGGAAACCGGCCGCGGGGCGTTTTCGGTTGCATCCGTCCCTCCAGACCTGGTGTTGACGCGTTATCGGCCTCCAATGTGTTGGGCGGCCGACCGCGGCGTCGCGATCCTTCGCAACTCGGATAAGGCGGACCGCCGCGCTGGCCGAAGCAATGGACAAGGAGACGGTCCATGACGACCAATCACCCAGACGGCGGCGGTACGCGCGACATGCTCATCAGCGAGTTCGCGGGCGACCCCGATATGCAGGAACTGATCAAGCTGTTCGTGGACGAGATGCCGCAGCGCATCGACACGCTGCTGGACTGCTGGCGTCGCGGCGCGGTTGTCGAGCTGCGACGCGTCGCGCACCAGATGAAGGGCGCGTGCGGCGGCTACGGCTTCCCGCAGGTCGGCCACGTGGCCGGCGCGCTCGAGTCTTCGCTGGCCGAAATCAGCCAGCGGAGCGAGGCTGGCGGGCTGGAGGGTCTGCGCGAGCAGATCGACGATCTTGTGTCGCTCTGCCGGAGGATCTCGGCCGAATCTCCCCACCCGATTTGACGATGTACAGCAACCTTCCTCCCGGCTGATGAAGGTGGGGGGATCAGGGACGGCTCCACGAACCGAGCCGACGGCGTTTGGATGGAAATCGCGGAGCGATAACAGAGGGCCGTCGGACCGTGTCCACCACTGAGAACAAACCGCTCGTGCTGCTGGTCGATGACTCGATCGACGTGCACCGGCTGCTTTCGGCGCGTCTGCGGCACGAGCAGATCCGCATGTCGAGCCTGATGAAGGGCTCCGAGACCGTGCAGTCGGTCAAGAACGAGAACCCCGCGGTCATCCTGCTCGACCTCGACATGCCCGACATGGACGGCTTCGAGGTCCTCCGGAAGCTGAAGGACGACCCGGACACCAACAATGTGCCGGTCATCGTGCTCTCCGGTCTCAATGGTTCGGAGGACAAGGTCACCGCCTTCGACCTCGGCGCGACCGACTACGTCACCAAGCCCTTTGACCTGTCGGAGCTGCGGGCCCGGCTGCGCGCCGCCCTCCGCCTCGACCGCCTCTTGAAACTGCTCGCCGAGCGCGCCGACGTCGACGGCCTCACCGGCCTGGGCAACCGCGCCCACTTCAACAAGCGCTGGGCCGAGAAGGTTGCCGAGTGCCGGCGCTACAACCAACCCCTCTCCCTGGCCATCATCGACATCGACTACTTCAAGCGCATCAACGACACCTACGGCCACCCCGCCGGAGATGAGGTCATCCAGGGCGTCGCACGCCTCCTCCAGAGCGAATGCCGGTCGCACGATGTCCCCTGCCGGTTCGGCGGCGAAGAGTTCGCCCTCATCATGCCGCACACCACCCCGCAGGACGCGGCGATGGTTACCGAGCGCATGCGTCAGGGCCTCGCCGAGATGGTCTGGCCGCGCCACCCCGAGAACCCCGTCACCCTCTCGGCCGGGCTCGTCGGATGCGAGGGCACCTGCGGCGACCTGACCGCCGAGTCCTGGCTCGAACAGGCCGACCAGAACCTCTACAGCGCGAAGCGCAGCGGCAGGAACCGCATCGTCACTAGCGAGATCAAGCCCGGTTCGTGCGAGCTTGCCCAAGCCGGCTGACGCTCGAGCCCCCGCACCCTCCACTCGCCGCTGCCCATACACTTGGCGGCGATGTCGCACCTGCTTGACACCCTCGCCTCGTGGCGGCCCTTCAAGACCCTGGTCGTCGGCGATTTCATGCTCGACCAGCTTGTCTATGGCAATGCCGACCGGCTCGCCCCCGACGCCCCCGTCGCCGTCCTGCAGGTCCAGCGCACCGAAGACCGCCCCGGCGGTGCGGCCAACGTCTGCCTCGACCTCGTCGCCATGAAGGCAGAGGTCCACGCCTTCGGCGTCGTCGGCGACGACCGCGAGGCCGACCTCCTCCGCTCCGCCCTCGCCGCCGCCGGTGTGCAGGCCGATGGCCTTGTCGCCGACCCCGCGCGCCCCACCACCCTCAAGCGCTCCCTCATCGGCCTCGCCCAGCACCGCCACCCGCAGAAGATGTTCCGGCTCGACTACGAGTCGCGCTCGCCCCTCCCGGCGGAGGCCGTCGCCGAGATCATCGCCCGCTTCAAACGGGAGCTCCCCGGCGCGCACGCCGTCTGCCTCGAAGACTACAACAAGGGCGTCTGCATCCCCGAGCTCTGCCAGGCGGTCATCCGCCTCTCGCGCGAGGCCGGCGTCCCTGTGCTCGTCGACCCCGCCGCGATCGAGGATTACTCGCGCTATCGCGGCGCATCGACCATCACCCCCAACCGCACCGAGGCCGTGCTCGCCACCGGCATCGAGATGCCCGACGACGCCCCGCCCGCGGCGTTCGCAAGCGTCGCGCACAAGCTCGTCAACGACCTCGCGCTCGACTCCGCCGTCATCACGCTCGACCGCCACGGCGCGCTGCTGCTCGAACGCGGCCACGAGGCCCTGCACCTCCCGACCTTCGCCCGCGCTGTCTACGACGTCACCGGCGCGGGCGATATGGTCCTCGCCGCGCTCGCCGCCGGCCGCGCCAACGGCCTCGCCTGGCCCGACGCCGTCCGCCTCGCCAACGCCGCCGCGGGCCTCGAGGTCGAGGTCTTCGGCGTCGTTCCGATGCCGATCGAAAAAATCCACCGCGAGGTCCTCCTCCGCGAACGCTCGATGCCCGGCAAGTTGCGCACACTCGAGCAGTTGCTCGTTGAGGTCGCCGCCGCGCGCAACGACCGCCGCCGCGTCGTCTTCACCAACGGCTGCTTTGACATCCTCCACGCCGGTCACCTCTCGCTCCTCGAGCGCGCCGCCGCGCTCGGCGACTTCCTCATCATCGGCCTCAACTCCGACGACTCCGTCCGCCGGCTCAAGGGCCACAAGGACCCGGCCCGGCCTATCAACAACGAGCACGACCGCGCCCTCGTCCTCGGCGGGCTCGCCTGCGTCGGTGCGGTCTGCATCTTCGACGACGACACGCCCGAGCGGCTCATCCGCGCGGTCAAACCAGACATCCTCGTCAAGGGCGACGAGTACACCATCGATCAGGTCCCCGGCGCATCGTTCGTGCTCGAGTGCGGCGGACGCGTCGAACTCCTCCCCATGATCGCCGGGCAGAGCACCACCCGCGCCGTCGCGCGGATCCGCGAAAGCCAGCAGGCCAACCGCCCATAAACCCATCGCGGCGTGCGCCGCAGGAGATCCACGATGTTCGGACAGTCACGCAACCGATGGGCCGCGCTTGGCCTCGCCGCAACCGCCGCCCTCGCAGGCGCGGCCTTCGCCTTTCCGGGCACCCGCGACGCCACGCCGACCATCGCCCTCATCGAGGTCGAAGAAACACCTGTCGAGCGTCCCAACCCCCTCGCGTGGCTCTTCGGTTCTGACGGCAATCCGACCCTCCGCGACGTCGTCGGTCTGCTCGACCGCGCGGGCGAGGACGAATCCGTTGACGGCGTCGTGCTCCGCCTCCGCGAGGCGCCCCTCTCGCTCACGCAAGCCGAGGAGCTCGGCCGCGTCATCGCCCGCGTGCGAGCCTCCGGCAAGAAGGTGCACATCTTCGCCGATTCCTACTCGACGCCCGAGCTCATCCTCGGCTCCTACGCCGACGAGGTCGTCATGCAGGCCGGCGGCGACGCCTCGTTCCCCGGCCTCTTCATGGAAGAACTCTTCCTCGCCGACACGCTCCAGTGGGCCGGCGTCAAGGCCGACCTCGTGCAGGTCGGCGCGTACAAGGGCGCGAACGAAGAGATGACCCGCACCGCCCCAAGCCCGGAGTGGGACCAGAACATCAACGCACTGCTCGACGGCCTCTATGTCAACATGCGAGACCGCATGAAGGCCGGCCGCAACCTCGACGACCGCGCGCTCGACGACGCCATGAAGCAGGCCTGGATGGCCCAGGCCGACACCGCCGTCCGCGTCGGCCTCGTCGACGCCGCCATCGACCTCCCCAACCTCTCCGCCCACCTCGAGTCCGGCTACTCCGCCAGCGGGCTCGACTGGGTGAACATCGAGCCCGAGGAAGGCAGCGGTCTCAACATCGACCGCGGCAGCCCGATGATGCTCGTCGCCCAGCTCTTCGCCGAGCCAGACATCGAACCCGTGCGCGAGACCATCGCCGTCCTCCACATCGACGGCCCCATCATCGACGGCGAATCGACCGAGGGCGGCTTCTTCGGCGAGTCCGGCGTCGGCTCAATCACCATCCGCCGCATCCTCGAGGACTTCGAATCCAACGACCTCATCAAGGGCGTCGTCGTCCGCATCAACTCCCCCGGCGGCTCCGCCACCGCCAGCGAGATCATCTGGCAGGGCCTCCGCCGTGTCGCCGAGCGCAAGCCCGTCTGGACCAGCGTCGGCTCCATGGCCGCGTCCGGCGGCTACTACCTCGCCGTCGGCTCCTCGCGCATCTACGCCAACGAATCGAGCGTCCTCGGGTCGATCGGCGTCGTCGGCGGCAAGCTCTCGACCTCCGGCGCCTACGACAAGCTCAAGGTGCACTCCGTCGGCCGCGCCCGCGGCCCGATGGCCCACCTTCTCCGCTCGAGCGTCCCCTGGACCGACGCCGAGCGCGAGCTCGTCCGCGCCAAGATGAAGGAGACCTACGACCTCTTCGTCTCCCGCGTGAAGGCCGGCCGCCCCGACATGGACCTCGCCACCACCGCCGAGGGCCGCCTCTTCACCGGCGCGGCCGCCGTCAAGAACGGCATGGCCGACAAGATCGGCGGCCTCGACGAGACCATCCGCGACATGGCCGCGCAGCTCAGCCTCTCGGGCGACGAGTACGACGTGCTCGAATACCCCGGCGCGGCCAGCCTGATGGAGGTCATCGGCGAGTCGTTCGGCGCGGCCTCGCTCGGCCTGAACCCCGCCGCCCGCGCCGCCACGCCCAACCCCCTCATCGACGCCGCGCGTCAGCTCATCGGCGAGCGACACTGGCCCGCCGTCCGCGACAACCTCGGCGCGCTCATCCAGCTCCGCGACGATCCCGTCCAGCTCGCCTCCCCACGCGCGATCATTGTCCGCTGATCCGTCCCGGCGACCTTCTGACTCAGACCTCCATCACTTCCTTCGTCTTCTTCGCGACGAGATCGTCGGTCTCCGCCTCGTACTTCTTCAGCAGGTCCTGGATCTCGGTCTTCAGCGTCTCGATCTCGTCCTCGGGGATGTGCGCCTTGGCGTCCTTCGCCAGCACATCCACGGTCTTGTTCGCGTCCCGCCGCGCGTTCCGCAGCGAGACCTTCGCCTCCTCGCCCAGCTTCTTGCAGTGCGCCGCGAGCTGCTTGCGCCGCTCGCCCGTCAGCGCGGGCATGTTCAGCCGGATCTGCTTCCCGTCGATCATCGGGTTCAGCCCCAGCCCCGACGCGTCGATCGCCCGCTTCACATCCTGCAGGCTTCCCGCGTCGAACGGCTTGATGAGGATCTGCGAAGGCTCCGGGATCGAGATCGCCGCGAGCGACTTCAGATCCGTCGGCGTCCCGTAGTAATCGACCTTCACATACTCCACCAGCGCTGGCGACGCCCGCCCCGTCCGCATGCCGCGGAGCTCCTTCTTCAGGTACTCCACCGCCTTGGTCATGCCCTCTTCGGCCTCAAGCAGAATCGTGTCTGGATCGGTGCTCATAATGCGGTCTCGTTCGCCCCCCGCGTTTCCAGCGGTTTTCACATGATAGCGGCGTCCCCCGCCGTGCCATCCTCATCTCCCCGCGAACGCCGCGTCCGCCCATCGGCCGTTTACGATCGCCCCATGCC
>JAEYNG010000052.1 GCA_023412695.1 Planctomycetota bacterium
CCTTGGGCGTGTAGTCGTGGAAGAGGGTGTACTCGCCGGGGACCGGGAACGTGAACCCGGTGAGCTTGAAGACACCGTCGGCCTGCTGGACAGGATGCTCGTGCGCGTAGAACGAGAGGTCCGACGAGACGATCAGCAGGTGCAGCGGTTCCTCGTGCACGGTGTCGAGCTGGTCGGCCTTGAGCACGTTGCCGAGCGGGTCGATCAGCCGGATGGCCAGGTCGGTGGGCACGCCGGGCCGGACAGGGATCGTCGAGGGCGCGGCGTTGGCGGTGTAGGGGACCTGCGAAACCGGCTTGTAGGGCATCTTGCAGACGGGGCAGGTGCCGGGGCCGTCGAAGACCTTGCCGGGCTCGCAGAACATGTCGCACACCCACTTCTCTGGCGCGAAGACCGAGAGGCCCGCGACAAGCTCGCCGAGCTTCGCGGCAAGCGTGCGCGAGGTTGCGGCGTCGTTCTTGTCCGCGGCGTCGTGGAGCTGGTTGGCGACCTTGGCGATGTCCTTGCCCGCGAGGTTGGCGTCGCGGACCTTCTCGCGGGGAACGCCGCTGTCGGCCTTGAGCGCGAGGCGGCCGAGCGAGCCGGCGAGCTGCGCGATCGCGTCGGCGGGCTCGTGTGCCGCGAGGACCTTGTTCGCGGCGAGGTGGTTGTTCACCTCGGCGAGCTCCTCCCGGATGCGGGCGATCGCCTCGCCGATAGTCTCGGCGGGCTTGACCTCGGCGTGAGAGTGGCCGTGATCGTGCTGCGCGAACACGGTCGGGCAGGTTGCACCCACGGCGAGGCCCGCGGCGGCGATGAGCATGGCGATGGTCGAGCGGAACTTCATGGGGTTGCTCCTTTGTTCACTGAACGCCGGCGGCCGGCGCGTGGTTCAACTGGTCGGGCTTCGCGGCGAGCCGCTCGGCGGCGCGGCGTGCGAAGGCGAGGAAGACGGTGGGCGTGACGAGGAAGTCGAGGATGGTGCAGGAGACGAGGCCGCCGGTGACGACGATGGCGACGGGGTAGAGGATCTCCTTGCCCGCGGCGTCGGGGTTGAGCAGCAGCGGGATCATCGCAAGGCCCGTGGTGAGCGCGGTCATGAGGACGGGGGCGACGCGCTCCTGGCTGCCGCGGATGACCATGTCGGGGCCGAAGGGCATGCGCTCTTCCCGCATGAGGTGGATGTAGTGGGAGATCATGAGCAGGCCGTTCCGCGAGGCGATGCCGCAGAGGGAGACGAAGCCGATGAGGCTGGCCACGCTGAATGGTTGGCCGGCGATGGCGAGGGCGGCGACGGCGCCGATGAAGGCCATGGGGATGTTGAGCATGACCTGCGCGGCCATGACGGTGCTGCGGAAGTGGGCGTAGAGGACGGCGAACATGAGGGCGAGCGAGGCCGCGCTGAGCAGGAGGATGGCGCGGGTCGCTCGCTGCTGGGCCTGGTGCTGGCCCTCGAAGGCGATGCTGTAGCCGGAGGGGAGCGTGGGGAGGATCTTCGCGGCGACGGCCTGCTCGATGGCGTTGACGGTCGAGCCAAGGTCGTCGCCCTGAACGTTGCAAGAAACGACGATGCGGCGCTGGGCGTTCTCGCGCGCGATCTCGTTGGGGCCGGGGACCTCGCGGATGTCGGCGACATCGGAGATCAGCGCGACCGCGCCGGAGGGTGAGAGCAGGCGGACGTCGCCGATGGTGTGACTCGCGCCGCCCTTCCACGAGTCGTCGAGGGTGAGGATGAGGTCGTAGGCACGCATGCCGTCGAGCACCTGCGAGACAGGCTTGCCGGCGGTGACGGTCTGGAGGATGTCCACGAGCTCGCCGACGCGGAAGCCGTACATCGCCGCGCGGTCGGGCTCGACGCGGATGCGCACCTGCGGCACGAGGGTCTGGCGCTCGACCTGGAGGTCGGTCACGCCGGGGAGGCCGTCGATCGCGGTGCGGGTGGACTCGGCGATGGAGCGGAGGGTGTTGAGGTCCTCGCCGAAGATCTTGAGCACGACCTGGGCCTGCACGCCGGACTCGAGGTGCTCGATGCGGTGGCTGATGGGCTGGCCCATCGAGACGAAGACGCCCGGGAGCGCGGAGAGCCGCTGGCGGATATCGGCGAAGATCTCGGCGCGGCGGCGGATTTCCGCGGGCGGGGCGCGGCCGGTCGCGGCGTCGGGCTCCTGGCCTTCGCGCCAGAAGTCCACCTCGAGCTCGCTGACATGGATGCCGAGGGCGTGCTCGTCCTGCTCGGCGCGGCCGGTGCGGCGGGCGACCTTGCGGACCTCGGGGACTTCAAGACATAGCAGCTCGGCGGAGCGGCCGAGGCGGTCGGAGGCCTCGAGCGAGAGGCCGGGCGACGCGGCGATGCCGACGACGGCGGTGCCCTCGTTGAAGGCCGGGAGGAACTCCGCGCCGATGCGGGTGACACCGAAGCCCGCGATCGCGACGAGCACGAGCGAGGCGATGACGACGGCCCACGGGCGCGGGAGCGCGACGGCGTAGGCGCGGCGGGCGACGGCCTTGCACCAGCGGAGCACGGCGGCGTCGCGCGGCGGGTCGTTGGACACGGCCTTGGTGTCGTGCCTGCCGAGCAGCCAATAGGAGCGCACGGGCGTGATAGTGAGGGAGACGACCATCGCCGCGGCGATGGAGAGGATGTAGGCCTGCGCGAGCGGGGCGAAGAGGCGGCCGGCGAGGCCGGGGAGGGCGAGCAGGGGCACGAAGACGAGCAGGACGATCGCGGTGCCGATGAGGATCGGGGCGCGGACCTCGCTGGTGGCGGAGTAGATCGCGGCGATAAGCCCACGTTCGCGGGCCGCGCC
>JAEYNG010000074.1 GCA_023412695.1 Planctomycetota bacterium
CTCTTAGACTACTCCCGCGGCGAGGATCGTGAACTCCAGTCCGAGGACATGGCTGTGGGCAGGTTCGTCGAATTGTCGCCGGATCTGCGAGGCGCAACCTCCGCCCGCGGCAGGATCACGTCGTGGGTCATTAACCCCCAGAGCGGAGACCTCGACCTGATCCGCGTGCAGTGGGATGACGGCGCCGTGACTGAGCACACGCCCGGCGAACGCGAGGTCAGGCTCATCGATTCTGACGCAGCCGGTTCATGACGACTTGTACGGCCGGCGAGGCAAGGTCGTAGACTGGTGCAGGCAACGATCGGTTCTGTGCAAACGACACGCTGGCGCCCCGCCGCCACCGAGCTCGATCGCCACTGGACGATGGTCCAAACAGTTCATCGAACAGGCCAAGGCCCTCTACCGGCCACCGGGAAGACAGGGCGCAAGAGGGACGGGCGGATCGGGGGCTAGGGGCGGGGGTGCTCATCCACGACCGGGACAAGAAGTTCTGCGCCGAGTTCCGCTACGTGCTCCGAAACGCCGGGGTGCGCGACGTGCCGGTCCGCATCCACACCCCCAACATGAACGCCCACGCCGAGCGGGTCATCCAGACCCTCAAGCACGAGTGCCTCGACCGGTTCATCGTCATGGGGACCAAGCACCTGGATCACCTCACCAGCGAGTTTACCCGCCACTACAACCTCGAGCGCCCGCATTCACGGCTCGGGATGCGGACGCCGCTCGCCAGCAACGAGACGATCGCCCCTTGGACGGTGCCGCGGGAGAAGGCCGCCGCCAACCTCATCCGCCGGGAACGGCTGGGCGGGCTGCTCAGGCATTACGTGCGGTTGGCGGCGTAGGAAGCAAGCCCACCGCGCCGAACGAGCCCGCGTAATCTTGCAACTGCTCCAGCCAGCACTCGACAACTTGCCTCACTACTACCCAGCACCCACGGATTTTTTTGGACACCGCGGGCCAGGAGCCCAACTGTCCGTCCGGCACACGAATCCCTCCGCGCAGCATTTGCCAACTCACCCATGACACTCACCCAGACCTAGCAGACCAATTTGGACTCCGCGATGCGAACTGTTTATGGAACCCGATCACTCGGCACGAATAGTGGATGAATCTCAAATGCCTTGCGAAACTCTTTACTGTTTGAATGCCTCGCAACAAGTACAATCGTATCAACACCAGAATACTGTTCGACATAATACGCGAAGCCAAGAATCTCATTTGGAAGTTTCTCAAGCGTTCCAGGGTTAAGACGCCGAACTTCTGGTGGAGAATGCTCACTTATGGCGTCTTGCAACCATGCCGCAGCGGCGTGTTTTCCTGAGAGGCTCTCATCTGCCGTGAGTAGCCATGAATAATAGACCCTTGGAAGCGGATTTGGCACACAGATTTCAAGCACGCTATCGCTTTGTGTTAACACAGACATGGCGACGCCGCCCGTGGGCTGCATCGACGTAACAATTCCTTCCCTAACCAACCGATCGCGATTCCATATTGCCCATCCCTGTCCGTCAAAATAGGATAGCAGAGTATTATGAATCCGCTCACTTGAACCAGGTCGCAACCTTTCCCAATCAGCGTATGGTGCCCATGCTGCTGCTACGATTGAAGTCATTCTTGTTTGGGTCGCAATAGCAGAGATCACATTCGACTTCGCTACCAGACGATCCGAAAAGAATGTGTCAATCCAAATGGTCCACCGCGACCACCCTGGCATGCGCTCTACCCATTGCGCGACTGACGAGCCTGAGCCAGTTTGAAGATATCCATTTGGACCAATTTCCGGTTCATAGATCACTTCTAGAGCCATATACTTACCTGTTATTAGCGGGATTGTGACTGGAAGGATAAAGATAATGCTCCCCATCTGCTCCGTTCCAATGAGGACCAATTGTTTCCAATGTGCCGTCCTTATTCTTTTGAAGTATGTGTCCATACTTGTCATGCGCAATAGTACGACCATCGGTTGTTATTGTGGTCCTTGTGCCGGGAGCACCTTTTGGCATTGATCCCTTATGGGTGTTGGGAAGTTCCTGGGCGAGCCGCGCAGCCTCCGCTTCAGAAATATTGAGGGAACTGATTGCCCGTTGACGTGCAACCTGCTCACTTTCTACCACAACTACTCTGCCTGCAGCGAACTGTTCCGCTTCGTGCTGCGTCAGTTTTCGTCCCAGTATCCTCTCCGCCTCTAGAATGGCCTTTGCGAGTCCCTGGCCAAGTTTGGTACCACCAAGCTTTGAGACGGCGGAAATTGGTATATTTAGTGCTCTTGCGATTAGATACACCGCGCCACCGGCATTCGCAGCATGCCCAAAGCTGCCGGTCTGTATGTATGTATTAATAGCAATGGCTAATGCTGAACCAATGGGTCCAGTAACCAATGTTATCGATACAGTTGCACTATCAGCGAGAGCCTTGGCTATCTCAACTGTCAATTGATTCTGCTGACGTTGAATCTCTTCCTGTTGACGCCGCTCTTCGGGAGTCCATCGCATATCAAGCGGCCCATCCCGTGGAAGTCTTCCTGTAGTGTTTGGGCCGTTATCCGGAATGCCTTCAAATGGATCATCGCACCGAAGTCCAAATGGATCTAGCCACCTTCCCGGCCCGCCCATGCAGTACTCATACAGATTGCACCCATCTACGAACCCCGCGGGGTCGCGTTGGAGCCACCTGCCCGCGTGCGGGTCGTAGACCCGGTGGCGGACCTGGTACAGCCCGCCGTTGCCGGCGCCCATGATCCCGACCGTCTCGCGGTCGTGGTAGTAGCCGCAGTACCCGATCGGGTTGTCGATGCCGGGCGAGCTGAGCTGGTCCCGCGGCGTGTCATCGTCGGCGAACCAGACCGAGAGGAACGCGAAGATGTCCGGGACATCCACCGCGCCATTCCAGTTGTGATCCGCCGCCGGAGAGCCCGCGAAGTACGCGCTCAGGTTGTTGTTGATGTCCGCGACCTCGTTCGAGTCTCCGTCGTGGTCGAAGTCCGCGATCGCCGTCCTGCGCACCCGCCCGTACGGGTCGTACTCGAGCTGCTCGATCACCACCCCCGCCGCTTCCGCCGCGGCCTCCGCCACCAGCGCCACCACGCTGAACTGCGGGTCGGTCAACTGATAGAACGACTTTTCAAAGACGCCGTCAGCCCCTGAAGTGTAGTGCGCCGCGACCTCTGGCGGGTCTTCCGGATTCGGCCCGGGGACCTCGGGAACGTATGTCGCCCGGTCTTCTCTCCGGTATAAGGCATCGTTGATCCCCCTGATCCCCCACACCTGCTGCTGCACGCGGTCCGTGCCGGTGTTCCCCGTCGCACCGTAGTCGTCGTCGATCTCCTCGACGATCGGCTGCCAGGCCGCGGAGTAGGTGAACCGCCGGAACTCTCCTTCGGTTGCCGGTGGGGAAGGTGAGTCCCACGCGATCTTGTACGTCCGCCAGTGAAGCCCGTTGTATCCGTACCGCGCGATCTCGCCCCACGTCCCGATCACCGAGCCCTCCACCTCCGCCTTCTCGATCCGCACCAGCCGGTTCCACGCGTCGTACACGAACCGGTGCGCCACCCCGTCCCCGCTCGAATCAAGCTGCTGGCTCAGCGTCCGCGAGCCGTTGTGGTCGTGCGTGTGACCAAAGGGAGCGGCAAGTGGAGCCCCCAGGTGCGCAAGCGCAGGCGGGCTCGTCGGCGGCGCCGTGCTCGGCGGCGTGATCCCCTCGAGCTCGTTGGCCTTGTTGTGGGTCCGGCTCTGAACCTCGTCCGCGTCGGCGAAGTCGTTGTCCCCGTTGAGATCGATCGCAAAGCCCGCCCAGTTCCCCAGGTGATCGAGCGTCCACTTCTGCGAGCCCGGCGGGTACACGCCACCGCCAAGGTCGGTGATCTCCGGCGTCACCAGGTCCGTCGTCGAGGTCGAGAGCACCCCGCGGCGGGCCAGCGTCAACCGGTCCAGCCCGTCGTACCCGTACACCCAGTCCCGGTCCGCCCACCGGCCCCCCACCCCCGCCC
>JAEYNG010000081.1 GCA_023412695.1 Planctomycetota bacterium
AGGATGAAGAGGCCGGAGACGGCGAGGGCACCGAGGCCGGTGAGGCGGCGCTCGCCGCCGGCGCGGGAGGCCTTGGAGTACATCGCGTAGGCGCGGCCGCCGAAGAGCTTGCGGCCGATGAAGTAGATGGAGATCGCCGCGAAGAGCATGACGAAGGTGAGGGCGTAGGGCTCGGCGCTGGTTTCGACTTCCTTGAGGCCGGTGTAGATCTGGACCGGCGTGACGCGGGAATAGTCGAAGACGAGGGGCGTGCCGAGCTCGGTGAAGGACCAGATGAAGACGATGGTCGCGCCGGCGAAGAGGCCGGGGCGGATGAGCGGGAGGGTGATCGTAAAGAAGCGGCGGACGGGGCCGCAGCCGAGATTCTCGGCGGCCTCTTCGAGCGCGGGGTCGAGGTTGGCGAGGGCAGCGGTGGCGTTGAGGTAGATGATGGGGTAGAGGGCGAGGGACTGGAGGATGACGACGCCCCAGAACTTCGCGCCGCCGCCGAGGAAGTCGACCTGTGTGCCGAGGAGGGCGTTGATCGCGCCCTCGCGGCCGAGGAGCGCCTGCATGCCGAGCGCGCCGACAAACGGCGGGAGGATGAGCGGGACGAGGATGAGCGACGCGAAGATGTTCTTCAGCGGGTAGAGGTACTTGGCGGCGCAGACCGCGAGCGGGAGGGCGAGGAGGATCGTGAGCGTCGTGGTGGTGATCGCGATCTTAAAGGAGTTGAGTAGGCCGCCGAGGAGCTTGCGGTCTTCGAAGACAAGGGCAAGGTGGCGAAGGGTGAAGGACTTGCCGTCGGCGGTGTCCTCAACGAACGCGCCGCTGATCGTCAGGAAGATCGGGTAGAGGAGCGTGACGCAGAGCAGCGCGAGGAGAAACGCGAGGAGCGCGTACTGCGGTGCGGATCGCGGCAGCAACGGCGAGCGGGAGTGATGGGCGCTGGGTGGTGCGGCCATGGGGGACGAGTGTACACGGCGGAAGGGGACGGATTCGTAGACGCCCCTTTTCCCGGTGCTGCGGGTGCGGACGCTTACTGGTTGCTCGACAGATCGCGGATGACGCGTTCGAAGTGCTCGCAGGAGGCGTCGAGGCCACCGGGGCGGTTGCGGACGGCCCAGAGTCGGCGGTGCTCGGCGAGGACCGTTCGGAGCTGATCAAGGAGGCCGATGCGTTCTTCCCATGTGAGCCCCCCACAGCCGCCGTCGCCGTCGGGCTCGCGGACAACGTGATCGCGCCGGACGGTAGCGCCGTGCTCGGCGGCTAAGCGGGCGTAGCGGACGGTCTGGACGACTTCGTCGCGGACGAGCGCGTCGGCGATTTCGGGTGCGCGGCGGGCGAGGTCGTCGATACGTGCTACAACGGCCTCGAAGGCTTCGCGCGGCGCGGCGACGTAGCGGCCGCGTTGCTCGGGGTTCCAGCCGTCGGGAACAGGAACAGGCGGCATGAGGTCGGTGAAGATGGCGGACGCGTTGCGGACGCCGTCGGCGTCACGCCGCGGAACGCGGCAGGTGCGGCGGAGGTCGAGGTCGGCATCGCCGAGTTCTTCGAGCCAGGCGCCGAGCGCAAGGGAGGGATCGTCGAAGACGTGCAGCGACGCGGCACGCGGGTCGAATGCGCGGGCACGCTCGGGGTTCCACGCAGCCTCGGCTGCGTGCGCGAGGCCGATGAGCGCGACGGGCCATTGCTGGTGATGACCCGCGTCGCCCCAGTCGGTGATGAGGAAGCCCGGTGCGCGGCGGGCCGTGCCGACGCCCTCGCCAGCGTGCGCGAATCCCTGCTCGGCGGCGATGGCGATGTTTTCGCGGCGCTCTGCGGTGCGGCCGTAGATCGATCGCCAGCTTGAGGTACCGGGACAGACCCAGGGTTCCATCCCCGCGGCGCGGAGGGCATTGCACCACGCGCCGAACGCGGCGTCGGGTTCATAGCCCCAGGCGAGGCCGATGAGGTCCTTGGGCAGGTCGGCGAGCGAGGGCGGGTGCGAGAGCGCGATGTCGGCCCAGAACATCGGGCGGCGGCCGAGCTCGTGCACGATGCGGCAGATCTTGTTGACGAACTCGACGTAGAGCGAGACGCGTCCGGCCTCGCCCCCGCCGCGACGGACGACTTCCACTCGGCTTCGTCCCCAGCCGATGTCGAACGTCTCGTCACAGCCGATGTTGACGAGCGAGGAGTTGAAGCAGGGCGTGAGCTGCGTGAGCAGGTCGCGGACGAAGGCCTCGGTCTCGGGCAGAACGGGGCAGAGGGAGAACGGGCCCTTGCGCGGATACTCGAGGAACTTCCACTCGGCCTGGCCCTCGATCTCGGCGAGCGGGTTGTATCGCGGCAGTTTGAGCCAGTGCGCGAGGTGTCCGAAGCAGTTCTGGTTGGCGGCGAGTTCGACGCCGCGATCGCGGCAGTAGGCGTCGAGCTCGCGCGCCTCGTCGGGGGTGATGGCCGAGCTGCCGCGCCAGGCGTCTTCGTGTCCGGCGTAGGCGAAGGTGTGCTCGGTATAGAGCTGGAGGTGGTTGAACTTCAGCGAGGCAAGGAGGTCAACGGTCTGCTTGAGCATGTCAAGCGTCGGGACCTTGTTGCGGGAGATGTCGAGCATGACGCCGCGGCGAGTGAAGCCGGGCTCGTCGTCGATCTCGATTGCGGGGAGTCGGTCCGGGTATTGGCGGATGAGCTGCGTGAGTGTGTGGAGGGCGCAGGCGACGCCGGGCTCGCCGCCTGCGCGGATCTCGACGGCGGGCCAGCGGGAGACACCGGAGGTCCACGGGCGGACGGTGAGGCGGTAGGTATCGGGCGTGCGGAGGCGGGCGTCCGTGGGCTCGATGGCGAGCCAGCCTTTAGAGGCGGCGATGACCTGCAGGTTCCGAGATTTGCCGCGTGGGACTGCGAGGAGGTCGCGGACCGCCGAAGGGACTTGGGCCTCGCCGGGCCGGACCGCGAGTCGTCGGGGCGTCGGCAGAAGAAGGGGTTGCTGGGCGGCCGGCATAGATGAAAGCCTAGAGCCTTGAAGATGAAAGCCGGAGTTGTGGCCACGGGCCGGTGTGCGGTCCGATATTTTCGGACGAGAAGAACCCCTGAAATGCCCTTGCGTATAGAACGAGCCGACGCCGGCCATGGCCCCTTGCAGGGTAATTTGCCCGAGGGTCTTTGCACCGGCAGGGGCTGCAAGTAGACTGGCTATTTCAGGGTTCCGCGGGGCGCTCGCTCCCGTGTCCGTGCCTGGTACACCTGAAACTGGCTTTGATGGAGGCGTGATGGAAAACCACCGAGTTGTTCGGACCCGTCAGCGGGTGTCGTTCTGCGCGCACGCGGCTCTTGCTGCAGCCATCTGTGTCGCGGCGGGACAGGCCGTCGCGATCGCCGATGTTGCTGTGCCGGCCGAGGGCGGACGCATCGACCTTCGCGCAGCGCAGGTTCGGACAACGCCGGGCACCAACCTGCTGGTCAACGGGCAGGGGTTGAAGGTTGGTGAGCGTTGCGTTATCCAGCTTGATGGCCCGATGACGGCCGAGCGGAGCGCGGCCCTTGAGAACGCCGGTGTGAAGCTGGGTGGGTATCTCCCCGAAAACGCGTGGATCGTGAAGGTCGACGACGCGAGCGCGGCGTCGATCCCGACGATCCCGTTCATCGTGTGGGCGGGCGCGTTCGACAACGCCTGGAAGATCGACCCCGAGCTTGCGGCGCGGCCGTATTCGACGGCGGGGCGGAAGAGCCTCGCGGGACTCGGCTTGTGCCAGGTGGTCGTCGTGGTGTTCGAGGGCGAGCAGCCGGACGCAGCGATCGGCGAGATCATGAAGGCGGGCGGGCAGGTGCTCAACGCGAGCCTCTGCGGTCCGCAGTGGATGATCGACGCGGTGATGACGCCGGCGGCGGCGCGCGGGCTTGCGTCCGAGGCGACGGTGCAGTTCATCGAGGATGCGCCGGAGGCGACGCC
>JAEYNG010000122.1 GCA_023412695.1 Planctomycetota bacterium
GGATGGGCCCGTCAGCAAACACGGAGACACCCATGAAAGCCGAAGAAGTACGCAAAGCCACAGACGCAGCACTCGAAAGGCTCGCCGAGAGCCTGAACGCCGGTCAAAGCGATGCTCTCACCACCTACCTCGCCGCCATGGCGAAGTTCCACCGCTACAGCTTCGGGAACGTCCTCCTCATCGTCTCGCAGAAGCCCGACGCCACACACGTGGCAGGCTTCCACACCTGGCGGAAGTTCGACCGCTTCGTGAAGAAGGGAGAGAAGGGCATCGCCATCTTCGCGCCCATGATGCTCAAGCGTCGCGACGCCCAGACTGACGAGGAGCGTGAGCAAAAGGTGCTCCGGTTCCGCGTCGTCTACGTGTTCGATATCTCACAGACCGACGGCGAGCCGCTGCCCGAGCACGCTCGCGTCACCGGCGACCCGAAGCACCACCTGAAGCGGCTCAAGGACTTCGTCGCCCAGAAGGGCATCATGCTGAACTACGCCCTCATGATCGGCGGCGGTGCAGAGGGTGTGTCGCGCGGCGGCGAGATCACCATTCTCTCCGACCTCCCGCCCGCCGAAGAGTTCGCCGTTCTGGTGCACGAGCTCGCCCACGAGATGCTCCACCACGGCGACGACCGCAAAGACTTCAGCAAGACCGTGCGCGAGACCGAGGCTGAGGCCGTCGCATTCGTGGTCACTCAGGCCGTGGGCCTCTCAAACAGCACTGCTTCATCCGACTACATCTCGCTCTACGCAGGCGACGCCAAGGTCCTGGCGGACTCGCTGGACCGTATCCAGCGCACCGCTGCCTCCATCATCGAGGCGGTCGTGCAGCACGACGCGGTCGAGCTGGTTGACGACGCCGCGTGAGCGGCACAGCCCGCCGGGCGGCGGCATGCTCTTCATCGTGCCGCCGTTCGGCTACTCTCGATATCCACTCTCGATGTTTGAGTCCCGACAATCGCCAACCCCAGATGACCCACCACCGAGTCCGCTCTTGGTTCTTGCCGCCGAGCTACACGAACTCACTCGCTCGATGATTGAGATCGAGTCGCCCTTCGGCGAAGGTGAACTCACGGGCGGAAGGCACCTCATCCCGTTCCAACGGTCAGTCGAGATGTTCAAGTACATGCTCGACATCGACTGCTCGCCGGTTCCCAATATTGACCATTTGCCTCGGTGCCGCTCCGCATGCTCCTGGATCGGGAACTATGGCACCCCAGCTGAATCGCTCGCAGAGCTGGCCCAGTACGCGGTCGCGCTCTACCGACTTGAGGTGCCTCGGCTAAACCCTTGGGGCACGATGGTGCTTGACCATCTCTTCGGGGTCATCGTCGAACGCTCTCGCCACGACGACGAAGCGATGCCGGCCGCGGAAGTCATCCTCCACGCCACACCCGAGCTTACCGACCTGTTGGTGGAAGAGGCTGCCGCGGCGAGTCAGCCGCTGATGGAGCGAGTCCCGCTGGACCTTTCCCAGCGAGTCCACTTCGCTGTTACGCAGGCGATCGTCTCGTTCATGAACAGCGTGAGCACGCTGCGAGCCCTCCATGATACCGACGGAGGAGATACCTGGTGATGTCCTCAGGGGATCCACCACAGGGACTACCTGCTGGGTAGTCACCGCACCACGGCATCAACCATGACACGAGTTCGTCGGCGACCTCCAATCCAACGTGGAGAAAGTCAGCCCGACTGGAGCAGTACAATCCGGTATGCCCGATGGTCCCGATCGTCCACGTCGAGGGGATCTCGAACGCCAGCTCTCGCGGGAGCGAGTACGGCGACCAGTAGCCGCACCGCCGTTGCCGCGACCCAGCTGGGAAAGGCGAACAACGTCAAAGGACCGGCTCACTGCCGAAGATCGATGGATGACGCGAAAGGCGTTGTCACTTCAGGAGGTGCGCGTCACCATCGAAGGACGGTCACGGTGCCCCTTCAGCCCGGCATCCTGGAGCACCATGTCGGTCGAGGATCGACAATCTGCATTGAACCTTGCCGAGCAGCGTATCGCCGCCATTGAAAAGCGTGACCTGTGTTCCGTATATGCGCTATCCGAAGCAGAAGCGAGGAGAAGAGGGAAACCTTGGAGAGCCGATGATCTTGCACGGTACGACGACAATACTCGTGCCATCGAACTTCGTTCTGACCGCCTCTCTGACGGCACCCTGTTCTACCGGGTGTTCTCGGATTATCTCCACGAAGCGAGGCACGCATACCAGCACGATGTGATGCGGTGTCGGACGGTCCTCATCGATGGGAGACCGCGGGAGAGTGAAAAAACAATCGCGTTGTGGGAAGATGGGAAGAAAACCTATCCCACCTGGATTCCGCGCGGTGCAGACGCAATCGAACTCTGGAACGTCGAATACTACAAGAATCGACTAGAGAAGGACGCGAGGGAATGGGCACGATTAATGCTTGAGACCATGTATGGCAAACGATGAGTGGTTTGGATCAGAACAGCGCCTGGTGGATGCGATCTACGCGGATCTTCGTGCCACCGGGAAGATCGATGAATCAAAACCGGACGCATTCAAGACGGTGTCATTTTTGTTGAACGGCCTCAAAGCCCTTCACCCGTCGCTTCGTCCGCATCTTCTTCGGTGGCTTGAGACAAAGACCTACGACCGAGACCTCGTTGTTGAGGGCTACACGATCGACCGTCTGCTGACGGAAAAGGATGAGATCGTGCTCGGTGCACTTACGTGGCTTAGTGCGCTCATAGAGAAACCCGAAAAGACCCTTCAGCAGCTCCGCGAACTCCGATTCCCCGGCTGAAGCACACCACGTCAATCCCTACGCCATCGTTGCAGAGTCGCCCGGCCGATTGGGTCGGATCACGATCCTCCGGACAACGGGCAAGTCATCTGACTCAACGTCCTCCTCCGCCCGCACCACCACCACCTCGGTGATCTCGCGCCGTATGAAGCCATGGTACAGGGGCTTCGGATTTCGGGCTTTGAGCTTCAGGGTATGAGACCCAAAGTGGAGAACGACCCAGAGCCGTTTCGTGAGTCCTACCCAGACGAGATCCGAGTACCCGATGGCGAACCTCCTGTCATCGGGCAGTCGAAAGTCGATGAACTCGGCTCCGCCTCCAAAGGTCACTGGCGGTGCGCTAGTGCCGGCTGTCGTGCCGAGTACCTCGTCTACTACCGACAGGTGCCGGGATGCGTTCGGAGTTGTCACAGGGTCAGTGTACCGCCCAAAGCCGTCATGGGGTTCGTACACTCTGCCCCGCATGGCCCTGTTCTCCCGAAAGCCAGCCGAAGCCCCGGCGAAGACCGACCCCCTCGACGCCGTTGTTGTGAACTTCGAGCAGCCGACGACCGGCGGCGCCGTATCGGCCGTCCCCTGGACCGTTCGTGACGCCGTCGAGGGCACGCAGATCTTCGGTGCGACCGGGTCCGGCAAGACCTCCGGCAGCGGACGAGCGATCGCGATCGGCATGCTCCGTCAGGGCTTTGGCGGGCTCGTCCTCACCGCCAAGGGCGATGAGGTGGACCAATGGACGGAGTACATGCGGGATGCGGGACGAACCGACAAGTTGAAGATCATCCGCCCCGCGAGCACCGGCGGGTTCGACTTCCTGGACCACGAGTACCGCTACTTCAAGAACCAACCGGGATCGCCCTACGCCCTGAATCTCGTCTCGATCTTCTCCTCTGCGATGCGAGGTGGGGGAGAGGGGAGGGAGCAGGGCAATGTCGATCCGTATTGGCAGGACGCCGTTCAGCAGCTCCTCACGAATGCGATCACGCTCTCTGCGATTGCCCATGACCGGGTCACGCT
>JAEYNG010000135.1 GCA_023412695.1 Planctomycetota bacterium
GGGCTGGGCGGTGAGCCCGGCGGTGAGGAGCGCGGCGGCGACGGTGGCGATGCAGGCGCAGGCGGAGTTCATGATCTGATTGTTCCGATTCGGCGGCCGCGGGATTCAGCGTTGCGGCGGGGGCGGGAGCTTGAACCATCGCGTCGCGGCGATCTGGGCGACGGGGTAGTTCATGCGGACGCGGTGGGTGCGGAAGTCGCGGAGATCGAAGCCGATGCGGTCGAAGACGGTCCGCACGATCTCGGGGTATCGCGGGATCTCGCCGGTGCCGATGTCGCGCAGGTCGTTGCGGACCCATCCGGCATCGAGACTCAGGTGGACCTCGTCGAGCTTGAACGAGGGCCCGCGCTCGCGTGCGGGGAGCATGGTCATGCCGACCATGTGCGTTGTTACGACGGGCTCGACGCCGGGGTAGATGTCGCGGTGGATGAAGCAGTCGTTGATGAAGACGCGCGTCGGGCCGCGGGACAGGATCGACTGCCACTCCTCGGGGCGGTCGGGCGTGCTGTACCGCTGCCAGGTGCTGGCCGTGCGGTGGCCGAGCACGATGGAGATGGGCTCGTTGAGCTCGGGCTCATCGGCGGGGAGGACGAAGAGGCGCTGGTCCTTGGTTTTGACGACGTCCAGCCGCGGCACGCGCGGCTCGCAGAACTCTTCGAGCAGGCAGGAGGTTTCTTCGATGGAATGGCCATCGAGCGTGCGCGGGTTGGGGTCGGAGTTGCCCTCGCCGCTGATGGGGTAGTAGCGGATGCCGAACAGCGACAGGGGCTCGCCTTCGCGGAGGCGGCGCAGGCCGAAGCGGCCGCTGAGGTACACGACGTCCACGCCGCTGGGGTTGGCGCTGGGGAGCAGCACCGTGCAGCCGAGCATGACGTCGGACTGATATCCGAGCAGGAACGACATGGCCTTGAACGCGGCCTGGCGCGCTGCGCGTTCGCCCTGCTCGCGTGTCTCGGGGATCCAGCCGGAGATCGCGGCCTCGAGGCCGGCACGGCCCTGCGGGAAGCGTGAGAGCAGCCGCTCGAATGCGGCGATGGCCTCGTCCCCGCTGGCGATGGCGTCGGGGCGTGCCCCTGCGGACTGGGCCGCGCGGAGGAAGATGCCCAGGCCGTTGGGCGCGGGGCTCTTCAGGAGTGCGTTGAGGGGGTCGGGCGTGCGGATGGTCTGGATGATGCGTCCGGCGATGGTCTTGTCGAGGCCGGTGCGTGCGATGAGGTCGCCGGGGCGTGGGGTCGGCCCGGCGAGCCCGAGGACGAGGTCTTCGAGCGCGGCGCGCACGGAGGCGCCCACGTGTTCGGCGTGCGAACGGAGATCGAGCGATGAATCAGGGATCGATTCGGACGGAGCGACGTCTGCCACGCGTGAAGGGTTGGCTTCGGGCGGGGCAGTATCCACCTGAATGGGTTTGCGGCGATGAAGACGAGGGGTGAACACGGAGGGTTTCTTTATAATACTCTTTAAAATACTCTCTGAGAGAGTTGACGCCACCTCATTTTGTGATAAGTTCGACAAGCACACTGTTTTGGCTTGGCCGACCGAGCCGGCGACATTGCCGCGTCAGAGTCCTTTTTAACAGAGGTATTTGCATGTCACAGCGCTCACTCGATCGTGGTTGCCGTCTGCACCTGCTGGTTGCGGGGGGCGTTCTTGGGATGGCGGCGGCGGCGGCCGCGGCCCAGTGCACGCCGGGTTGGCAGCCGGGGACGGCCTCGACGGACCTGCCGGCGTCTGTGCGACATCTCTATGTGTTTGACGCGGACGGAGCGGGGGGCGCGGACGGGATGCTGATGGCGGGCGGGGACTTTTTGAACGTCGGGCCGGGCGCGGCGAGTCACATCGTTGCGTGGAACGGGTCTGACTGGGTCGGGCTTGGGAGCGGGACGAACGGGCCGGTGTACTGGATGACCGCGCACGAGGGCGGGCTGGTGGTGTGCGGGACATCGTTCACGATGGCGGGGGACGTTCCGGCGAGCCGGATCGCGAAGTGGATCCCGGACATGGCGGCGTGGACGGACCAGGGGAACTTCACGAACGCGGGCGTCGCGCTGCTCTCGGTGGCGAGCGGCGGGCCGGGGAAGCTCTACGCGACGGGCTCGTTCACGCAGATCGGCGGGGTGCCGGACATCCGGCGGATCGGACAGTATGACGGAGCGGCATGGAGCCCGCTCGGCAACGGCGCGAGCAGTATCGTGAGCGCGTCGATCATCATGCCAAACGGCGACCTGGTCATCGGCGGGTCGTTTACCGATGTGGGCGAGTTGCTCGGCGTGAACCGCGTGGCCCGGTGGGACGGCGCGCAGTGGCACGCGCTGGGCACGGGGATGAGCGGGCTGGTTCGGTGCTTCCTGGTGATGTCCAACGGCGACCTGATCGTGGGCGGCGCGTTCGTGACGGCCGGCGACCAGACGGTGAACAACATCGCCCGGTGGGACGGCGCGCAGTGGCACGCGATCGGGGGCGGGACGAACTCGGACGTGTTCGCGCTGGCGGAGATGCCCGACGGCGACCTTGTCCCGGCGGGCAGCTTTGCGATGGCGGGCACGACGGCGGTGAACAACATCGCGCGTTGGGACGGGACGGAGTGGACGGCGATGGGCTCGGGCGTTGACGTTGCGGGCATGGCGACGGTGATCCGCACGATGGCGGTGCTGCCGAACGGCGAGCTGGCCAGCGGCGGCGACTTCACGAGCGTGGGCGGTCAGCCGGCGCAGCGGTTTGCGCGATGGATGGACTCGTGCGGCGGCGGCGGGTTCTGCGACGCCGACTGGTGCGAGGACGGCGAGGTCGGCGTTCCGGACATCTTCTGCTTCCTGAGCGACTGGTTCGCGATGGACGCGGAGGCTCGGAACTTCGGGGGCACGGAGGGCGTGCCGGCGATCTTCGCGTTCCTGAGCGAGTGGTTCGGCACCGGGCAGGGCCCGTGCACGCCGTGAAAGTTTGAGCAGACTCATGCCGGAGCGGCCGCGGTGCCATGTGTGCAACGCGGCCGCTTCGCGTTGTGGGGCGGGCTACTTGCCGTCCACCCAGCGGTCCATGAAGGCCTTCTCGGCTTGCTGGTACTGCTCGAAGGCGTCCTTGAGCTGGGCGGTGAGCGTGTCGAGGGTGGCCTGGTCGATGCGGTCGCCGCCGGGCTGCGCGGCGCGTTCGGCGGTGGCGCGGAGGGCCTCGGAGGCGGCGCGGAGCTGGGTGACGGCCTCGGAGTAGGCGCGGACGGAGTTGTAGAGGAGCTCGTTCTCGAGCTCTTTCTTGGTGGGCTGGTAGAGCAGCCGCCAGGGCGCGGCGCGGACCTCGATGGTGGCGAGCTTGAGCTGCTGTGCGCCGAGGAGCGCGGCGGTGATGGTCTCGGAGATCTCGGGGCTCTTGGTGGTGAGCAGCTCGTCGACCTGCTGCGCGGCCGAGGCGAAGGAGTCGAGGCCCTCGCGGCCGGAGTCGATCGCGGCGAGGATGCGGTCGTAGGCCTCGCCCTGGGCCTTGCGGGTGAGCTCGCGGATGTGCTCGATGGCCTCGTCGATCTTCGGGCGGTTGTCGTCGAGGGCCTTCTGCACGGAGGCGACAAAGTCGCGGCCCTGCTGGAGGCCGTGCTGGAAGGAGTCGGCGATCTCGGGGATGCGGGCGGAGGCGGTCTCGACGCGAGAGACGATGGCGTCCGCGCTGCGGGTCCAGGATTCCCAGCGCTGGCGGGCGTTGTCGGTGATGACGCGGACGTTCTCGACCGAGGCGGATGCGTCGTCCATCAGCGGGGCGATGCGCGGCTCGACGTCCACGACGATCTTGTTGACCTTGTCGATGACCTCCTGGATCTTGGCGTAGTCGCCGGGGGCGAGGAAGCCCGGGGGGCCGCGGCGGGCGGAGAGGCGGGCCCCCGCGGGGGGGGTGGGGGGGGGGGCGGCGG
>JAEYNG010000145.1 GCA_023412695.1 Planctomycetota bacterium
GGGCCTTGATGAGGCGGTCGAAGAAGAGCGGCGAGAGCCGGTCGCCGGAGGGGGCGAGCAGCTTGAGGCTGGTGCGGAGGTCATCGAGCTGTTGGCTGGTGAGCATGAAGCGGCGTCTCCGGCCTCGCGGAAACGGAAGCGGTCCCCGGCCGCGCGGCGGGGCTCATTCCCGGACGCAGAGAGCATCGGCCAGAATCGGGGTGGTGCTTGATGCGGGGTCGTGCAAACGCCTTGCAGTCGCCGGAGAAATGCGATGTTCTTGCGCGGGTTGCCCCGGCGATTGAGGCCGCACGCGGGGGACGGAGGTTGCCGCTGCGACGTCGCGGCGGCCGGTATTATCGCCCCTGCTGTTTGACACCCTGCCCGCCAACGCGACGCTGCCGCGCACAGGACCCGCTCATGTCCACCGAGAACCGTTTCGGCTTCCGCGACCTGCCCTTCATGGGCGTGATCCACGTCAACAACGAGGCTATGAAGGCCGGCTGGCGGATGGGCGACCCGGAGTGGTCGAACCTGGGGCAGGGTCAGCCGGAAGTGGGGGACATCGCAGGGGCTCCTGCGCGGCTGGCGAACCTGCAGATCCATCCGGCGGACCACGCGTATGGGCCGGTGGAGGGGATCCCGGAGTATCGCGAGGCGATCGCCGCGCACTACAACCGGCTGTACCGCAGCGGAAAGCCGTCGCAGTACACCGCCGAGAACGTGTGCATCGCGCCAGGCGGGCGGGCGGCGCTCACGCGTCTGGCAGCGGCGATGGACCGCACGCGGCTGGGGTACTTCACGCCTGATTACACGGCGTACGAGGACATGCTGACGACGTTCACGCGGATCGACCCGGTGCACATCGAGCTGTGCGCGGACACCGGGTGCCGGATCGATCCGGGCGAGCTCGATCAGCGAGTGGAGCGTGAGAAGCTGGGCGCGCTGCTCATCAGCAACCCGTGCAACCCGACCGGCGTGGTGATCGCGGGCGATGAGCTGCGGGCATGGGTCGAGCTTGCTCGCAGGCGGCGCTGCACGGTGCTGATGGACGAGTTCTACTCGCACTTTGTGTACGCGAACGGGTGGCCGTCGGGGAAGGGTGTGTCGGCGGCGGAGTTTGTCGAGGATGTCAACACGGACCCTGTTGTGATTATCGATGGTTTGACAAAGTGCTATCGCTATCCGGGCTGGCGGTCGGGGTGGGTGGTCGGGCCGAAGCCGGTCATTCGCGCGATCACCGCCGCGGGCAGTTTCATCGATGGCGGTTCGAGCCGGCCGATGCAGCGGCTGGCGATGCAGGCGCTCGAGCCGGCTCGGTCGGATCAGGAGACGAATGCGGTGCGTGCGGTCTTCGCGGAGAAGCAGCGGCTGACACTGGGCAAGCTGCGCGAGGCGGGCGTGCGGTTCCCGGTGGTCGAGAGGACGCCGATGGGCGCGCCCACGGGCACGTTCTATGTATGGGGCGACGTGTCGCAGCTCCCGGCCGCGATCAACACCGGGGAGAAGTTCATGCGGGCGGGGTTCGGCGCGCGGGTGCTGACGGTCCCCGGCGCGTACTTCGACGTGAACCCCGGCAAGGGGCGTTCGGGGACGTCGCCGCTGACGAACTTCGTGCGGTTCAGCTTCGGGCCGCCGCGGCAGAACCTGGAGGCCGGCCTCGACCGCCTTGTGGCGATGATCGCCTCGCACAAGAAGTGAGCTCCCGTAACTCCGTCTTTAGTCGCAGCCGGCGAACCAGATCGCGAGGAAGGCGAAGATGTCGGGAACGCCGATGCCGGGCGTGCCGTCGATGTCCGCGCTCGAATCCTGCGCGAACCACGCGCTGAGGTACGCGAAGATGTCCGGCACTTCGGCGGTCCCGTTCTGGTCGAAGTCCGCCGGGCAGGGGGGGGGTGTGCCGAGGATCGCGAACGCGGCCGGGGACTCGTCAAAGCCGGTGTTGCCGACGCCGTCGCGCGCCACGATGCGAACGCTCGCCTGCTGCGTATAGATGTCGGGCACGACCCAGTTGTGCGAGCCGTCGGGCGCGGTCGCCGCGGCGATGACGGTGGGGAACGTCTCGCCGCCATCGGTCGAGAGCAGGATGTCAATGTTGGAGACGGAGACATCGTCGTCGCTGAGCCAGCGGATCGGGACGGTCTCGCCTGGGTTGAGCGACTCGCCGCCTCGGAGATTGCGGAGGTAGGCGGTTGGGGCGAGGCCGCCGCTGGCGCCCTCTGCGCCGAGGTGCTTCGGGACGTGCATGACGATGCAGTGCATGACGCCGGCGGAGGTGACGACGGACTGGCAGTTGAGCTGGTGGATCTGCTTGCCCGGCATGTGCGCCTGCCAGGTGGCGAGCGCCTCGGCGTTATGGCCGGCGTTGACAATGGTCGCGTTCGAGTACGACGGGATCAGGATGATGTCGTTGCACATCACAACGTTGGTATAGGTGTAGTGCGTGCCGGTGATGGCTCGTCCGGGCACTCGGGCGATTGTCCAGCCGGCGCTCTGCATCGCGGCGGCGGTGGAGTCGCAGATGTTGTCCTGCGTCGAGCCGACGTTGGACGGCCAGTCGGCGATCACCGCGGAGTTGTCACCGGTGATCTGCATCCACATGTCGATGTGCTGGGTAAGGTCAACGGAGGTGGGGAAGGGTTGTGTAAGCGTTGTGTTGACGTTCTGGTATTGGTTCCAGTACGCGATGATCTGAGCCTCTGTGAGCGACGGGTTCTCGTTGTTGATCAGCCGCGTCGCCCAGGAGTCGCCGAGCCCGTTGAGGTGGTAGTTGCCGCCGCCGTGGATGAGCGGCAGCGTGTAGCGGGCGTGGTTCTTGAACGTGCTGAAAGCGTTGGGGAAGAGATCATCGTTCGGACGCGGCCGGTTGTACGTGTGGTCGATGATCGCGCGAACGTCACCCTCGTAAATGTAGCGGGGGCCGTAGTCGCGCATCCAGACGGTGTTTGTGGTGGTGATGATGAACTGGACGCGCGACATGTCCGCGCCTGCGTTGGTGAGCGCGGATTGCGCACTGTTACGGACGGAGGTCGAGTCGCACGCGACATACAGATTCGCGTCGCCCTGGTTCGTGATCAACGCGCCCATCTGCGCGAGCACGGGAGTGAACTGCTTCCAGGCGATGATGATTCCGTCGCACGGCTCGTATTCGCCCGGGCAGCGGATGGTCCCGGTGGGGGCGGGATACGGGCCGCGAAGGCCGAACTCGCCGCCCATGTCGTTCTGACCCGCGACGAGCGGGTGCAGCTCAAGGTAACGGCGCTCCTCGTCGGTGAGATTTCGCGGCAGGCCGGTCGGGTCGGCAGGCTGGGCCTGCTGGGCGAGCGAGAACTGCGTCTGGCCGAACACCGGAGCGACCGACCCCAGGAATAAGGGGACGCATCCAAGTAAAGACATCGCGCCGCTCTTCATTCTCGACTCCGGAAATCTGGGCAAGTTCGGCCGACTTTCAAACGAACCAAAGGCTACTACGAGTTCGTATCGCAACCAAAAGAGTTTCGGATTCGAGCTGTACAGCCCGGAAGAGTCGGCCGTGAAGGTTGTGCCCACGGAATGGGGCTTTGTACGGTGCAGAACGAACGAAGAGGCTGGCGGTCGCTCAGGCAGAGGATATGTTTGACCCGCCAGCGGCTTTGGCCGCGGGGTCCGAGAACACACGGGAGACAGGGCGTGAGAAATCAGCAGATTGGAGGGGGGATGTCCCGTCTGAGCGCGGCGGCCGCGGTCATGCTCGCCGCGGGGAGCGCGATGGCGGGGGGATCGTCCGAGCAGGCGGTGCTCATCATCGACCCGACGGACCCGGATTCGCTGGCGGTGGGACACCATTACGCCTTCCGGCGGAACATTCCGACCTCGAACATTGTGTATATGCGTCCGGGCGCGGCGGACTTCGCAGCGTTCGGCGGGGTGCTGCAGGCGTTCCAGGGAGAGCTCGCTGTTCGAGGCGTCGAAGCGACGACCGATTTCATCGTGCTCGCGCCGACTTCACAGTTTTTCGTTCCTGCATCTGGATTGGTCAGCGACCTGTGCTTCCCGGTGAATCGCTTCAGCACGCCCTCGTGTTACACCATGGCGTTCATCCGGAACGATGTCCTGTCGGGCACATTGAACAGCCAGCACCCAAATCGCTACTTCAACGCCGCGTATATCCCGACCGCGTTCGACAGCCAGACGGCATACTCGAACGGGTTGGCGTCCAGCCAGGCGATCGCGCGGCGGTACTACGTCTCCGGGCTGCTGGGCTATACGGGTGCGCAGGGCAACAC
>JAEYNG010000180.1 GCA_023412695.1 Planctomycetota bacterium
GTGCAGGCGATATGGCGAAGACGATCCGGAAATCATCCAAACGAACAGGCGGCGGCAACGGCGCGGCGACGCGGTCGCGCGGCGGGCGGTCCTTTGACAACGCCCCGATGCGCTCGGCCGACGGCAAGCAACTGGTGATCGTCGAGTCGCCCTCCAAGGCCAAGACGATCAACAAGTACCTCGGGTCCGACTACGTGGTGCTCGCGAGCGTGGGGCATGTCCGCGACCTGCCGGAGAAGAACCCCAAGGGCGTGAAGTCTCCCGTGCCGGGCGTGGACCTCGAGCACGACTTCGCGCCGACGTACGAGGTGGTGGCGGGGAAGCAGAAGACGATCAGCGAGCTCAAGCGTGCCGCGAAGGGCGCGCGGGAGATCTGGTTCGCGACCGACTTGGACCGCGAGGGCGAGGCGATCGCGTGGCACCTCGCCGACGAGCTGGGGATCAACCCGCAGCAGGCCAAGCGCGTGATCTTCAGCGCTATCACCAAGGACGAGATCGCGCGGGCGTTCCAGAACCCGCACCCGATCGACATGGACCGCGTGTACGCGCAGCAGGCGCGGCGCATCCTCGACCGCGTCGTGGGCTACCAGGTGTCGCCGCTCTTGTGGAAGAAGGTCGCCCGCGGCCTGAGCGCGGGGCGCGTGCAGAGCGTCGCGGTGCGTCTCGTCGTCGAGCGTGAGCGGGAGATCCGCAACTTCATCCCCGAGGAGTACTGGCAGGTGATGGGGGAGTTCGCGCTCACGCCGGAGGAGGCCGCGAAGCTCGGCCCGGCGTGGCGGTCGTTCCTGAGCGAGCGCGACGACAAGGGGCAGGGGCACTCGATCAAGGCGCAGAACGCGTGGCTCGGCGAGCACGGCGCGATCCAGGGCGAGCTGGTCGAGGTCGGGGGCGAGAAGCTCGACATCCGCTCGGGCTCGACCCAGGGCGGCGGCGAGGGCGCGAAGACAAACGACGACGCGCTGATGCAGCGTGCGCGGCAGGTCGCGGAGTGGGCGGGGCTGACGAATGTCAAGGCCGACACGCGCGAGGACCAGAAGGGCCGGGGCCCGGCGAGGTTCGTGCGCACGATCTCGGGCGTGGTGTCGCCCGCGGCGAAGTACACGATCACGAGCATCGAGACGAAGCGGACGAGCGTTCGTCCGGCCGCGCCGTTCATCACGAGCACGCTGCAGCAGGCCGCGAGCACGCGGCTGGGCTTCGGTGCGCGGCGGACGATGCAGGCGGCGCAGGCGCTGTACGAGGGTGTCGATATCCCCGGCGAGGGGCCGGTGGGTCTGATCACGTACATGCGTACGGACTCGACGCACATCTCGGGGACCGCGCTGAACATGGCGCGGGAGTACATCAAGCGGACATTCGGCGACCGCTACCTGCCCGAGAAGCCCAACTTCTTCTCTTCGAGCAACAAGGCGGCGCAGGAGGCGCACGAGGCGATCCGGCCGACGAGCCTCGACTTCCCGCCGAGCCGCGTGAAGAACGCGCTGCGGCCGGATCACTTCCGGCTGTACCAGCTCATCTGGGACCGGTTCGTGGCGTGCCAGATGTCGCCGGCGGAGTGGGACTCGACGACGGTGCTCATCTCCGGCGGGACGAACCCGGCCAAGCCGTGCGTCTTCCGCGCCTCGGGCCGGACGCTGGTGTTCGACGGGTTCTACCGCGTGACGGGCGTGCCGTCGGCCGCGGAAACGGCGACGCTCCCGGCGCTCAAGGAGCGGCAGCCGCTGCACCCGTTCGCGATCGATCCGACGCAGAAGTTTACCAGCCCGCCGGCGCGGTACAGCGAGGCCTCGCTCATCAAGGCGCTCGAGGCCGAGGGGATCGGCCGCCCGTCCACGTACGCGAGCATCATCGGGACGATCCAGGACCGCAAGTACGTCGAGCAGCTCGACCGGCGGCTCTTCGCGACGGACCTGGGCGAAGTCGTGACGGACAAGCTTGTCGAGGCGTTCCCGCGGATCCTCGATCTGGGGTATACGCGCGAGATGGAGGGCGAGCTCGATAAGGTCGAGGAGGAGCACCTCGACTGGGTGGAGATGCTGCACCGGTTCTACGGCCCGTTCGTCGAGGCGCTCGATGCGGCGCACGAGACGATGACGCACGCCAAGGCGGAGACGACCGCCGCGCCCGCGGACCTGAAGTGCCCCGAGTGCGGCAGCTCGATGGTGTACCGCTTCGGGAAGAACGGCCGATTCCTGTCGTGCGCGAACTACCCGGCGTGCACGTACGCGTGCCCGGTGGACCGCGAGGGCCGGCCGCGGCCGGCGGAGCACGCGAACATCGCGTGCCACAAGTGCGGCTCGCCGATGATCCGCCGCACGGGCCGGTTCGGGCCGTTCCTGGGGTGCTCGAAGTTTGAGAGCAAGCCCAAGCCCAAGAAGGGCAAGAAGGGAAAGAAGGGCGAGGCTGCCGAGGTTGTGGCGACGCCCGTCAATCCCGATGCGTGCGACGGGATTTTGAACATCGACAAGAAGGGGTTTGTGGTTGCGCCCAGCCCGCCGGCG
>JAEYNG010000214.1 GCA_023412695.1 Planctomycetota bacterium
ACCCTCCGGCGCGGGCCAGGGAGGCCCTCTCCCGGGCATCGCGGCGTTGCAGCTTATGGAAGTTGGAGCGACTGGACTTGGGCTGCTTGTGACCGCCGCGTCGCTGCTGGGCTACTGGCTGCTTACCTCCCCCGACCCCGGGACCGCCGCGACCGAGCAGCCCCGGGCGGCCAGGCGGGTCGTCCGTGGGGCGGTCATTGCCTCGACCGGTGTGCAGCTTGTCGCGCTGGTATTGCATCTCTTGGGCCCTGGAACGTTCGCCAGCGGCGCAGGAACGCCGGTTGCCCCGAACGCATTCAGCCATGCCGCTCAGGCGATGGGCGTGGCGGGAACGCTGCTGCTGGTTGTGCAGTTCTTCGCCATGATGCTCTACGTCCGCTGGCTGGCCCTGCGTGTGCCCACCGAGGACCTTGTCAAGCAGACCCAGATCTACATGTGGCTCCTGCCCCTCCTCGCAGTGGTCGGCGCCGTTTGCGTGGGCATCGGCCCGCTGATCGCCTGGGTGCTCTACGTCGTGCTGATCTGGCGGCTCCGCCGCTTTCTCCGCGCCGCTCGTGAACAAGCTCTCACCCTCAAGGTCGGCTGACGGATTCGCCCTGACGGTGGGCACATGCCCGTTCGATCCTGCGTATTGTTCAGAGGACGACGCCCGCGCCGCGTGATGCGCGGGCGTTTCCCGTTCCGGACTCGTCGTTGACGGAGTGCTCGACACGATGGCCACGCTCTCGATCCCCAAGAACGCGTTCCTCCACGGCCGCTGGACCCACGAGGACGCCGCACGCCTCTATGGCATGCCCGACTGGGGCAAGGGCTACTTCGGCGTGAACGCTCGCGGCCACGTCACCGTCATGCCGTCCAAGAACCTTGGCGAGCAGATCGACCTGTTCGACCTGGTCAAGGGCCTCGAGGACCGCGGCGTCTACACGCCCGTCCTCCTCCGCTTCTCCGGCGTGCTCGAGCACCGCCTCCGGGAGATCCGCGGCGCGTTCGACAAGGCCATCGCCGAGCACGCGTACCAGGGCGGGTATTCCTGCGTCTACCCGATCAAGGTCAACCAGCAGCGCCACATCTGCGAGGAGATCGCCAAGCTCGGGCGCGAGCTGAAGTTCGGGCTCGAGGCCGGCTCCAAGCCCGAGCTGCTCGCCGTCCTTGCCCTCACCGAGGGGCAGGACGAGATGCCGATCATCTGCAACGGGTTCAAGGACGACGAGTTCATCGAGACGGTCATCCTCGCGACCAAGCTCGGCCGCAACATCATCCCGGTTGTCGAGAAGTTCAGCGAGCTCGAGCTGATCGTCAAGCATGCCGAGCGCTACAACGTCCGCCCGAAGATCGGCATCCGTGTCAAGCTCGGCTCTCGCGGCGCGGGGCGCTGGGAGTCGTCAGCCGGCGCACGCTCCAAGTTCGGCCTCTTCATCACCGAGGTCCTCGAGGCGCTCGACTACCTCAAGGCCCGCGGCATGGCGGACTGCCTCAACCTGCTTCATTGCCACGTCGGCTCCCAGCTCTACGACATCCGCCACCTCAAGAACGCCGTCAACGAGCTCACCCACGTCTACACCGAGCTTGTACGCCTCGGCGCGGGCATGAAGATGCTCGACATCGGCGGCGGCATGGGCGTCGACTATGACGGCTCGCAATCGGCCTGGAACTCCTCCATCAACTACACAGTGGACGAGTACGCCGCGGACGTCGTGTACCGCATCAAGACCGTCTGCGACGATGCCGGCGTTCCGCACCCGCAGATCCTCTCGGAGTCCGGCCGCGCCATGGTCGCCTACGGCTCGGTCCTGATCATGAACGTGCTCGGCAAGTCGTCCTTCAACGCCGAGCCGGATATGACGCGGATCAAGAACGATCTCGCTGCGGAGAAAGAGCCCCCGCAGCCGGTGCTCGACCTCATCGACGCGTATGAGCGCATCACCGACCGTAACCTGCTGGAGGCCTATCACGACGCCCTGCAGGCCCGCGACGAGGCCATGAGCCTCTTCTCCCTCGGCTACATGTCCCTGCCCATGCGTGCCGCGTGCGAGCGTCTCTTCTGGTCCATCGGCCGCAAGGTGCTCGACATGTGCGCCAGGAAGGGCGAGTTGCCTGAGGAGATCGAGCACCTCCCCGAGACCCTCAGCGATATCTACTTCTGCAACTTTTCGCTCTTCCAGTCGATGCCCGACTCCTGGGCTATTGACCAGCTCTTCCCCATCTGCCCGATCCACCGGCTCGACGAAGAGCCCGTCCGCCGCGGCATCCTCGCCGACATCACCTGCGACTCCGACGGCAAGATCGACAACTTCGTGGACAAGCGCGTCGAGAAGAAGGCCATCGAGCTCCACGAGCTCAAGCCCAACGAGCCGTACTACCTCGGCGTGTTCCTGCTCGGGGCCTACCAGGAAATCCTCGGCGACCTGCACAACCTGCTCGGCGACACCCACGCCGTCCACGTGTCCTTCCGCCCGGCCGACGGGCAGGACGCCGCGAGCGGCAACGGCGCGGCCCCGGAGACATGGTCCATCGACGAGGTGATCGAGGGCGACACAGTCAAAGAGGTCCTCTCGTACGTCCAGTACGACGACGAGGACATGCGCCGGGCGATGCGCCGCGAGGTCGAACGGTCCATCAAGGCCAACCGACTGACCCCCGCCGAGGGCAAGAGCTTCCTGGCGTTCTACGAACGCGGCATCGACGGGTACACGTACCTCGAAGAGTAATCAGGCGCTCATCGCCCAGGGCGGCGGCTGATTTCCCGCCCGTTCGCGGTTAGAGTGTGGGCCCTCGGTCTTCGAAGGCCCAACCATGACAACGACATCCGAGTTTGCACCTGACCGCCTTGCCCTCATCCGCGCCCTGTCGCACCAGTACCCGACCGCCGACGCCGCGATTGCCGAGATCGCAGGCCTATCCGCGACGCTCGACCTGCCGATGGGCCTGGTCCACGTCATCTCAGACATCCACGGCGAAGATAACAAGCTCCGCCACGTCATCCACAACGCCTCCGGCGCGCTCCGCCCGCTCGTAGAGGAAGTCCTCGCCGACCGCCTCTCCAAGGTCGAGCGCGAGCGGTTCCTCAAGATTCTTTACTACCCGCGCGAGGCCCTCGCCAAGTTCGTCCCCGAGATCGAGGCCCGCGGCCCTGCCGCCCGCACCGAATGGGCCTACCAGACCCTCTCCCTCCAGTGCGAGATCATCCGCGCCCTCCGCAAGACGTACCGGCGCGAGCTTGTTGACCGCCTCACGCCCCCGCACTTCCGCGAGCTCTTCGTCGAGATGCTCTCCGGCCAGCGGCCCGAGTTCCCGCGCGCGATGCTCGCCGCGATGGGCAACGCCGGCGGCTCCTTCAGCGAGGAGTACGACCGCGACTGGGAGGCCATCGCCGCCGCCTCACGCCTCATCCGCTCACTGGCTTCCGCCGAGATTCTCGTAGCCGGCGACCTCGGCGACCGCGGACCGCGCATCGACAAGGTCATCGACCTGCTGATGTACCAGCCCAGCGTCTCACTCCTGTGGGGCAACCACGACACCATCTGGATGGGCGCATCGCTCGGCCACGACCCGTGCCTGCTCACCGTGCTCCGCTTCTCTGCTCGCTACCGTCAGGCCGCGCAGCTCGAGGAGGGCTACGGCATCCTCACCACGCCGCTCGAGAAGCTCGTGCGCGAGGTCTACGCCGACGACCCCTGCGAACGTTTCATCCCCAAGGGCACGGGCCACCGCGACCAGCTCACCGTTGCCCGCATGCAGAAGGCCATCGCCGTCATGCAGTTCAAGGCCGAGGGCCGCATGATCGCGCAGCACCCCGAGTGGGACCTCGATCACCGCCGCCTGCTGCACCGCATCGATAAGAACGCCGGCACCGTCACGATCGACGGCAAGACCTACGAGCTCCTCGACAAACGTCTTCCCACCATCGACCCGCGCGAGCCATACGCCTATTCGCCCGAAGAGGCCGCGTGCCTCGACATCATCCGCAACTCCTTCGCCGATTCGCTCCGACTCCGCAACCACATGGAGTGGCTCGCCCGTCGCGGCAATATGTGGACCCGCCGGGACGATGCCCTGGTCTTCCACGCCTGCGTGCCCGTCGACTCAGCCGGCCAGCCGCTCTCGCTCAAAGTCGACGGCCGTGAGGTCGCCGGCCGCGAGCTGATGGACGCGCTCGCCGTCGTCGTTCGCCGCGCCTTCCGCACCGGCACCATCGGCGGCTCCACGCGCATAAGCGGCGCACCCGCCGACGGCATCGGCACTGATGCCGACTGGCTCTGGTACCTCTGGGGCTGCCCGCGCTCTCCGCTCTTCGGCAAGGACAAGCTCGCCACCTTCGAGACCTACTTCATCGCCGACAAGGAAGCCCACAAGGAGGTCAAGAACCCCTATTTCGACCTCATGCACGACGCCGACTTCATCCGCAAGATCGGCCGCCTCTTCGGCATGGGCGACAACGTGCTCATCGTCAACGGACATGTCCCGGTCAAAGTTGAGAAGGGCGAACAGCCCGTCAAACGCGGCGGCAACGCCGTTACCATCGACGGCGCGTTCAGCCAGGCCTACGGCGACCGCGGCTACACCCTCGTCCTCAAGCCCGACCGCATCGACCTCGCCGAGCACACCACCTTCTCGAGCGTGCAGGCCTGCAT
>JAEYNG010000276.1 GCA_023412695.1 Planctomycetota bacterium
GGAAGGGGCTCATTCAATGGTTCGGGGGCTGGTTTGGCGGGCATTGGGGATGGTGCGAGAAGTTCGTTGCTGTTCAGCGACCGGGCTGCTTGACCGATGCATGGAGGCCGTTAGGCTTAGTGCTTGACATCCCGGGTAGGTAGCTCAGTTGGTAGAGCACCGCATTGAAAATGCGGGTGTCGCCGGTTCAAATCCGGCCCTGCCCATTTCCGAGTCCAACAACGACGACGGACTATGACCCCCCACCAACTCTGCGAGCGCGTGGGGGTGTTGCGTTTTGCGTTCGCTGTGTGCAACGGGCAGGCAGGAGTGAAAGTGCCGGACTCAACTCCGCACGATTTTTCGTCGCGATAGGCCGCCGCGTGCTGCGCGGGATCGTGCGCGCAGAGCCCTCGATCCAGCCGGTGCATTACAACAGGCTCCAGCCGTATTGCTGACTAGACTCGCCTTCGCATGCTGACACACACGCCGCACAGACTCGATCCACCGGTTGACACTCGTCGCGATCACGTACTCGGCCCGCCGAATGCCGAGATGACGCTCGTGCAGTACGGGAGCTACGCCGACTTCCGCTCGCGCGCGGTCCACGCCGTAGTCGAGGGCCTGCGCAACCGCTTCGGCGATCGCATGCGGTATGTCTTCAGGCACCTGCCGGTCGAGGGGAAGTCCACCGCGCACCGCGCTGCGCTGGTGGTCGAGCGGATCGCGGAGGCGACAGGAAAGTTCTGGGAAGTCCATGAGAAGTTCATGGAGCTCGGGCCGACGCTGAGCGACGCCGACGTTGACCAGGCGGCAAAGGAGTACGGCGTCGATGCCTCGCTGAGCGAGGCGGACGACCGGGCAGCGGCTCGCGTGCGCGAGGACACTGCAAGCGCCCGCGGCAGCGGCGCGGCGGCCTCACCGACGTTCTTCATCAACGGCCGCCGCTACAGCGGCACATGGGACGAAAGCTCGCTCGCCGATGCGATGCTCGCGCCGCTGGGGCACCGCATCCAGGCCGCGGCGTTCAAGTTCGTCCATTGGGGGCCGGGCTCGGGGCTGCTCCTCGGGCTGGCGACGCTGCTCGCATTGGTGCTGAGCAACTCGCCGCTGGGGGGGCAGTTCCTCGCCTTCTGGGAGTCGCCGCTGGGTTTCCGCATCGGCGACTGGGATTTCACGCATTCGCTGCTGCACTGGGTGAACCACGGGCTGTTGTCGGTGTTCTTCTTCGTGGTCGGGCTCGAGATCAAACGCGAGTTCACTGTCGGGCACCTGGCATCATTCAGGTCCGGCGCGCTCCCCGTGATCGCGGCCTTCGGCGGGATCTTGGTGCCCGCGGTCATCTACGCGAGCATCGCTCCGCCGCACCTGCGGCACGGGTGGGGCATCCCGATCGGCACGGACACCGCGTTCGCCGTTGCGCTCATTGTGCTCCTCGGCCGGCGCGTCCCGATCGAGCTCCGCGTGTTCCTTACCGCTGCGGTCATTATCGACGACATCGTCGCCATCCTCCTCATCGCGATCTTCTATAGCGGCGACATCAGTGTCGCCTACCTCATCGCGGGAGGCATCGTCACCGCGTGCGTCGCCCTGCTCAGCCGCGGCGGTGTGTACAACCCGTTGCCCTACGCGCTGCTGGCCGTGGTGCTCTGGTTCGTGCTGCACGAGGCGGGGCTGCACGCGACGCTCGCGGCGGTCATCATGGCCGTGCTGATCCCGACGCGCCCCCCGGCGAACCTCAAGGCGCTGCTCGTGCAGGCCGGGGCGATCATTCACGCCGAGGACAGCCACGCCGGCGAGGCGATGCGCACGGGGCCGTCCGAGCCCGCGGTCCGCGCCCTCGACGCCATCTTCGGACGGATCGAGTCGCCCGCGGACAAACTCCTCCGTGCCGTCGAGCCGTGGTCGAGCTACGTCGCGCTCCCTATCTTCGCCCTCGCCAACGCGGGAGTCGTATGGACCTCGGGCGTGCTTGATGGGCACTGGCGGCTCATCCTGGCGATCGCCCTCGGCTTGGTCGTCGGCAAGCCCGTCGGAATCATCACCGCGGGCTGGCTCGCCGTGCGCAGCGGCATCGCCGAGAAGCCCGAGGCCTATACATGGCGGCAGCTGTGCGGCGCGGGTGCGCTCGGCGGCATCGGCTTCACGATGTCGCTGTTCATCGCGGGCATCGCCTTCCCCGACGCGGAGGACTTCGCCGCGTCGAAGATCGCGATCTTCCTCGCCTCGCTCGTCGCCGGCGGCATGGGCCTGTTCATCCTGTGGTCGCGGCCGAAGACCGAGGCCTAAGGCTCAGCGCGACGAGAACCCGCGCAGCCGCAGGCTGTTGAGCACCACGCTCACGCTGCTGAACGCCATCGCCGCGCTGGCGATCATCGGCGACAGCAGCCACCCGGTCAGCGGGTACAACAGCCCAGCCGCGAGCGGGATCGCCAGGACGTTGTAGCCGAACGCCCAGAACAGGTTCTGCCGGATCGTCCGCATCGTCGCACGCGACAGCAGCACTGCCCGCGGCACGAGCCGCAGGTCCGGCCGCATGAGCGTAACGGGCGCGGACTCGATCGCCACGTCAGTCCCGCTGCCGATCGCGAAGCCGACATCCGAGGCGGTCAGCGCTGGGGCATCGTTGATCCCATCGCCGACCATCCCGACCACCGCCCCTGCCTGTTGCAACGATTGCACCTCGTTGACTTTCTGCTCCGGCAGCACCTCGGCGCGGACCTCGCCGATGCCGACTTCCCTGGCGACGGCCTCGGCTGTCGCGCGGTTGTCGCCGGTCAGCATGATCACCCGCAGCCCGATGCGTCGCAGCGTAGCGACGGCCTCCGCCGATTCCGGCCGCACGATGTCCGCAACGCCCAGCACTCCTGCCTGTTTACCGTCCACGGCGATGTGCATCACCGTGCGACCCTTGGCTGCCAGCTCGCTCGCGGCCTTGCCCAGCGTCACGCGTACGCCGCGCGATTCGAGCAGTGATGCCTTGCCGACAAGCACCGCATGCCCGTCAACGCTCGCCTCCACGCCGTGCCCAACGACCGCTGCGAAGCGCGACGGCCGCTGAATGGTCACGCCTCGCGATTCCGCGCCACGTCCGACCGCCGACGCGATCGGGTGTTCGCTTTCAACCTCCGCCGAGGCCGCGAGCCGCAGCACCTCGGCCTCCGTCCAGCCATCCGCCGGAACCACATCTGTCAGTTCAGGCTTGCCCTGTGTCACCGTACCGGTCTTGTCGAGCACGATCGTGTCGAGCGCATGGGCCCGCTCGAGCGATGCCCCGCCGCGGATGAGAAGCCCGAGTTCGGCCGCGCGGCCGGTGGCCACCATGATCGCTGTCGGCGTCGCCAGGCCCAGCGCACACGGGCACGCGATCACCAGCACGGAGACCGACGTGACGACCGCGATGCTCAGCCGCGTGTCGCTGGGCGCGGCCAGCCACCAGCCGACGAACGTCGCCGCCGCGATCAGCAGCACCACCGGCACGAAGATGCCGCTGACACGGTCCGCCAGCCGCGAGATCGGCGCCTTGCTCCCCTGTGCCTCGCGCACCAGCCGGACGATCCGCGCGAACGCGGTGTCCGCGCCAACGCCCGTCGCCCGGACACGCAGCGAGCCGGTCGTGTTGACTGTCCCGCCAAAGACCGTGCCGCCGGGCGACTTGTCCACGGGCACGCTCTCGCCGGTCAGCATCGACTCGTCCACCGCCGATGTGCCGGCCTCGACAACGCCGTCCGCGGGGATGCGTTCCCCCGGCCGCACCACCAGCACATCCCCCTTCACGACCTTGTTGATCGGCACCTCGACCTCGGCACCGGCGCGCAGCACGCGCGCCGTCCGCGGCTGCAAACCGACAAGCTTGCGGATCGCCGACGTTGCGCGGCCGGTCGAGCGTGCTTCGAAGTACCGGCCGAGCAGGATGAGCACGACAATCACCGCCGCCGCCTCGAAGTACACCGCCGGTTGCCCGTGCCCCGCGTGCGCACCGCCGCCGCCGTGCGAAACGAAAAACCCCGGCCAGATCAGCGCGGCGAGTGAGTACGCGAACGCCGTCCCCGTGCCCATCGCCACGAGCGTGTCCATATTCGCGTGCAGCCGCAGCAGGCCCGTCCACGCTGCGCGGAAGAACGGTGCCCCGCACCACACGAGGATCATGCCGGTCAGCACAGCCTGCAGCCAATACGCCCAGGGCTCGTTGAACGCCGTCACGCGACCGTGCGACATTGCGATCACTACGACGGGCAGTGCCAGCACCGCCCCGACAATCAATCGCCGCCGCAACGACCTCGCAGCTTGCTCTTCGCGTTCCTGATCTCGATCGGCCACGGCCAGCACGCTCGCCGGCACGCCGTCGCCTGTTGCCTCATCAGTCTCAACGGGCTCCGGCGGCAGTAGGGGGGTATAGCCCAGCCGCTCCACCGTCGCCGCGATCGACTCGCGGCTCGCATGCGCCCGGTCAAACTGCACCGTTGCGGTCTTCGTCGCAAGGTTCACCTGCGCACTCTGCACGCCCGTTTGTCGCGACAGTCCCTTCTCAATCGCCGCCGCGCACGCCGCGCAGGTCATTCCCTCAATCGGCAGATCAAGTCTCGCTGCTCCCGCGTCCTGCGCGTTCACGCTGGTCATGACTTACCTCGCAATCCTGGCGACGAGCCCGAGCAGTTCCTCGATCATCTCTTCCCGCGGCTGCTCCCCCCGTGTCATCGCCGCCGCGGCGCAATGCCGCACGTGGTTCCGCATCAGGTTCCGCGCGACCGAGTGCAGCGACTCACGCACCGCCGCGATCTGCGTAATCACGTCCGCGCAGTAGCGGTCCTCCTCGATCATCGCCGCGATCCCCCGCACCTGCCCCTCGATGCGCCGAAGCTGCCGAAGATTCGCCCGCCTGAGCTGCGGGTCAACGCCCGCGGCCTTTCCGCCCGGACCCACACCCTTCCGACCCTCGTGGACTTCACCATTCACACGCGATGCGCACGCACACACCGCCGATGCGTCCGCCCCTCCGTGTGCCTGCTGCTTCCTGCTCGCGGCCATAGGAGCCCTCCTATCCCATAATACCCCTATGGGGTATACGGCCGCGGGGGCCGCCGGGTTCTTCCCGCCGCACGACTCACCGCGTTCCGATACGCTGTCCGCATGATCCACACGCTTCGCCCCCTCGCCGCTGTCGCCGCCTGCGCCCTCGCTCCGCTCGCCGCCGCCGACGTCCGCCTCCCCGCGGTCTTTGGCGATCACATGGTCCTCCAGCGTGAGACCGACGCCGTGATCTGGGGCTGGGCACGCCCCGGCGAACAGGTCACCGTCTCCGCCACCTGGACCGACCAGAAACGCACCGCGCAGGCCAATGCCGAGGGGCGCTTCGCTGTCCACTTCCCGACGGCCGCGGCGGGCGGCCCACACCGCCTCAACATCGCGGGCGACACCTCCGTGACGCTCGAGAACGTGATGCTGGGCGAGGTCTGGCTGTGCAGCGGCCAGTCGAACATGGAGTGGCCACTCCGCGACACCGACAACGCCGATGCCGCGATCGCCGCCGCGGGTCATGCGAACATCCGTTTCTTCACGGTGAAGAACACCCTCGCCGCGCACCCGCGGCAGGATGTCGCCGGCTCGTGGTCCGTCTGCTCGCCGCAGACCGCACGCGACTTCTCCGCCGTCGGCTACTACTACGCCCGCGCGCTCCAGCAGGCGCTCGGCGACGATCTGCCGATCGGGCTGATCGCGGCGGAATGGGGCGGCACGCCCGCCGAGGCCTGGACGAGCGCCGACGGCTTCGCAAACTTCCCCGAGTTCACCGAGTCACTGGAGTTCCTCAACGCCATGGGCCGCGATCCCGCCGCGCGCGAGAAGATCCTCCGCGAACGCGGGGAGGGATGGTGGAACAGCCTCGACCGCCTCAGCAAACCACCCGCCGACTGGACAGGCACCGACTTCGACAGCTCCGCATGGTCAACGGCGACGCTCCCCGCCACCTGGGGCGATGGGGGCACCGGCGACCTGGCCCAGTTCGACGGCGTTGTGTACTTCCGTCGCGAGGTCGAGCTCTCGCCCGACTGGGCCGACCGCTCCGCGACGCTCGAACTCGGCCCGATCGACGACTACGACGACGTGTGGGTGAACGGCCGACACATCGGCGCGACGCACGGCGACAACCAGTGGTCCCGGCCGCGGAAGTACCCGATGCCCGGTGGCGCGCTCAAGCCCGGTCGCAACGTCATCGCCGTCCGCGTGCTTGATACCGCGGGCCCCGGCGGCATCAACGGCACGTCCGAACTGCTCGCCCTTCGCGCAACCGACGCGACGACCAAGCACGTGTCGCTCGCGGGCGAGTGGCACTACTTCAAAGGCGCCGCCGCACGCCAGCTCCCGCCGAGAAACCCCAACGTTGGCATCACGCAGCACATGCCCACGACGCTGTTCAACGGCATGATCGCGCCGATCGTCGGCTTCCCGCTCAAGGGCGTGATCTGGTACCAGGGCGAATCGAATGTCGGCCGCGCCGAGCAGTACAGCCGCCTCTTCCCGACGATGATCCTCGACTGGCGCAGGCACTGGGCAAGCGCCGGCGCGAAGACCGACCTCCCGTTCTACTTCGTGCAGATCGCGCCCTTTAACTACAGCGGCAACGCCGCGGGCGTCGAGGGGGCATACCTCCGCGATGCGCAGCGCACCGCGTCGAGCACGCCCAACTCCGGCATGGTTGTTACGCTCGACATCGGCCACCCGATCGATATCCACCCGCGCGACAAGAAGACCGTCGGCGACCGCCTCGCCCGCCTCTCGCTCGCCAACACCTACGGCCGCGACATGATCGCGTGTGGCCCGCTCTACCGCTCCGCACGCAGCGAGGG